>CAZARO010000119.1:0-9810 GCA_964487165.1 uncultured Solibacteraceae bacterium
CAGGAATGCGCCAGTAAAACGTTCCAGATGGTCCGCACGGTTTGGTCTGTGGGCCGGCGGACTCAGCCCCGCGGCTTCGTGGCCGAGTGGACCATGACGCTGATCGTCTTCCTCTTTGCCACCACCACGCTGGTGCAAGCCTACGTGGTCCCCACCGGATCCATGGAGAGTACGATTATGATCGGCGATCACATGCTGGTGGATCGCGTGACCTACTCCAACCCCGGTTCCTGGGGATCGCGCCTGTTGCCGTATCGCGAAGTTGAGCGCGGCGACATCGTGTGCTTCCACTATCCCGAAGACGTTCGCCAGATTTACGTGAAACGCGTGATCGGCATCCCCGGCGACCGCATTCACATGGAGAGCAAGCAGGTGGTGCGCAACGGCCAGCGGCTGCGCGAACCCTACACGCAGCACATCGATCCCATGCTCGACAATTACCGCGACAATTTCCCGCAGGCGCCGCAATCGAACACCACGCCGCGCGGCCGCGTGATGCTCGCCAGCCACGTCCGCGACGGCGAGCTCATCGTGCCGCCGGGAACGCTTTTCGTCCTGGGCGACAACCGCGAAAATTCCGAGGACAGCCGCTATTGGGGCCTGGTGCCGCGCGCGTACGTAGTGGGCAAGCCGGTGGTGATCTACTGGTCGTACGATGCACCCACGGCGGATTTCGTGGGCTGGTCAATAGATCACGTGGTGGATGTGGTGGCGCATTTCTTCACCAAGACACGCTGGGATCGTATGTTGACGGTGCCGCGCGCGCGGCAGGCGGAGGTGGCGCCATGAACGTCGCGGTGACGGCTGCCTTCGGCTGGCTGATTCCCGGAGGCGCGTATTTGCTGGCGCGCCGTTATCTGCAATTCGCCGTGTCGCTGGCGCTGGTGGTGTGCGCCACGGCGGCAGGCGTGGCGCTTCAGGGCACGAATTTGTGGCCGCAAGCGGGCGAGCTGCAGGGGCTGGACGGCTTCGCCGCGGGAATGGCGCAGGCCGGTGCGGTGGCGAGGGCGTTGGCTGGCGGGCCGTATCTGCTGGCGCGGGCGTGCAATTACTCGCAGACGTTCTTGAGCGGGCAGACGCACGAATATGGAACCACGCTGCTGGTGCTGGCCGGCCTTTTCAACCTGCTGGCGGTTGCCGGTGGCCTGGAACTGCGAAAGGCGAAACCGGCATGATGTCCCATCTCATCTGGATGCTGCTGCTGGCGGTACTGCTTTCCGGCGCCACGGCGCTGCCCGGCGATCGCCCCGCCCGCGACCGCGCCTGCGCCGCAGCGTATACTTTTGTTTCGTGCACACTCATCGTTTTCGGCGGCAGCTGGCTGATGTTCTGGATTCACGGGTGAGTTCACCACAGAGGCACAGAGACACAGAGAAGAACCAAAGTCAAAACCGGAGAGCACAGAGGAGACAGAGGCCACAGAGGAGGGGATTGCAAAGTTCGAAGAACCGCTTGCTCGCGCACGCGGCTCGGAACGGCGCATCTGTGTCTGCCAGGGCCTACCGAGCCGCGACCGTGAGGGAGCGGTCGATCAGCCGAATCTTGCAACTCCCACAGAGGGTGGAATTCCGCCGCCGGCAAGCGATACAAGCGCGAAGTGCCTTTTGTTCACCGCAGGCCGGTACCAGGACGCGATCGGCGGGAGCTTCGACAAGAAGGCCTCCTGACATAACGGACCTCGTTGAAGTTACCGGAGGGTACAGAGACACGGAGGAATGCCGTTTTGACGCCTTTTGCCGGACTTCTGGGGCTCTGTGCCCTCCGTCACCTCTGTGCTCTCTTTTCTTTGGGTTTTCTCCGTGTCTCTGTGCCTCTGTGGTGAATCCTCCCTCCCATGCGAGTTAAACTAGCCACTCTCATTGCCACCTGGTTCGGGTGCGGGTACGCGCCCAAGGCTCCCGGTACGGCCGGGTCGATCGCGGCGTTGGCCATCGGCATTTTGCTGCACGAATACCTGGGCTTCGCGCCATGGCAATTCGCCGTACTCGCCGCCGTCACCCTCATCCCGGCCGTTTGGGCCGCCGGCGTGACAGCCGTTTCGAGCGGCCTGAAAGATCCGCAATTCGTGGTGATCGACGAGGTGATCGGCCTTTGGACCACCATGGCCGGCGCCACTTCGTACCACTGGAAGAGCTATCTGGCGGCCCTGGCGCTGTTCCGTCTGTTCGACATCTGGAAGCCCGCACCGGTGCGTCAACTCGAAGCCCTGCCCGGCGGGTGGGGCATCAACCTGGACGACGTGATGGCGGGCGTCTATGGCGCACTTGTATTATTCGTAGCAGGACGCTTTAATCTATATTAGATGCCTCTCCGGAAATCGCCAGACAACAAGCCCCACATCGCGCAGGTCACTCCCCCCGCGGCCATCGCCGGCGGCGAATTGCAAATTCGCGGAAAAGGATTCGCCCGCTCGGAGCGGCCGCTGGTCACCATCGGCGAAGTCGGCGCGCCCCTGGTCATCAGCTCGGATTCTTTCGTGATCGCGCGCGTTCCCGACGGCGCTTCCGCGGGCGACCTGGTGATTCGCAGCGCGGGCCAAACCAGCGAGGCCTGGGCCTGCGATATCGGCGTGCTGATTGCCGAAAACCTGCATCCGGTCTCCAACCCGGCGGTGGACAATTTCGGCAACATCTACACCACCTTCAGCGGCTCGCGCGGCCAGAAGGTCCCGGTCGCGGTATACAAGATCGACCTGAACCTCGCGCTGAAGCCCTTCATCGCCGAGATGATGAACGCCACCGCCCTGGCTTTCGACGAGCGCGGCATCCTCTATATCACCAGCCGCTACGACGGGTTCGTCTACCAGGTGACGCCGACCGGCAGTATGTCGGTATACGTGGAGGGCATGGGCGTGGCCACCGGGATCGCCTTCGACGGGCAGCACAATCTCTACGTGGGAGACCGCAGCGGAACTATTTTCAAGATCGGCCCGGACCGCCAGATTTTCGTCTTCGCCACGCTGGAGCCTTCCATGGCGGCCTATCACCTGGCGTTCGGCCCCGACGGCTACCTCTATGTCACCGGGCCCACCACTTCGAGCTTCGATTGCGTCCACCGCATCTCGGAGCATGGCGAAGTGGAGGTTTTCTATCGCGGCCTGGGCCGTCCGCAGGGGATGGCCTTCGACGAAGAGGGAAATCTCTACGTCGCTTCTTCCATCGGCGGACGCCGCGGCGTGGTCCGCATCGGCCAGGACCGCCAGGCCGAGCTGTTTCTCTCCGGCCCGGGCGTCGTGGGGCTGGCGTTCACTCCGTCACGCGCCATGATCGTGGCCACCACCAACGCGCTTCACCGCGTGGACGTCGGAATTAAGGGCCGGCCGCTCTTCTAATGGACGCCGAAATCATCGCCGTCGGCTCGGAGTTGCTCACCGAGGGGCGGCTGGACACCAACTCGCTGTATCTCACCTCAGAGCTGAACAACCTGGGCGTGGAAGTGGTCACCAAGTGCGTAATCGGCGACGATCGAGGCCGTCTGGCCGATGCCGTCACGCGCGCCATGGACCGCTGCCCCATCGTGATTCTCTCCGGCGGCCTGGGTCCGACGGAAGACGACGTGACGCGCGAAGCCGTGGCGCAGGCGCTCGGCCGCCGGTTGGTGTTCCACGGCGAAATCGCCGAGTCGATCGAACGCCGCTTCGCCGCCATGAAGCGCCGGATGTCGGAAATCAATAAGCGCCAGGCGATGGTGATCGAGGGCGCCGAAGTTCTGCCCAACGATCGCGGCACCGCTCCCGGCCAGTGGGTGGCGGCCAACGGAGCGGTGGCCGTGTTGCTGCCGGGGCCGCCGCATGAGCTGAAAGCCATGTTTGAGCAGCAGTGCCTGCCGCGGCTCGCCCGCTTCGTGCCCAGGCAGGCCATTCGCAAGGTGTTTCTGCGTGTCACCGGCATGCCGGAATCGGACCTCGACGCCTTAATTTCGCCGGTCTACAAGAAGTTCCCGCAAATCGCCACCACCATTCTGGCGGCCAATGGCGATCTGCAGGTGCATTTGCGTGCTCGCTGCGACACCGAAACCGAGGCGGAGGCAGTATTGGCGGAAGCCGCCGGGCCGATCGAAGAATTGCTGGGCGACCGGCTCTACTCGCGGACCGGCGATCCGCTGGAAGTGGTGGTGGGTGGGCTGTTGCGCGAGCGCCACGCTACCGTCGCGGTGGCCGAAAGCTGCACCGGCGGCATGTTAGGCGCGCGCCTGACCGTCACGCCCGGCAGTTCCGAGTACTTCGTGGGCGGCTTCATCACCTACAGCAATGCGCTGAAGCACGAGTTGCTGGGGGTGAGCGCGGAGACGCTGGAGCGCTTCGGCGCGGTCAGCCCGGAAACGGCGGAAGCCATGGCGGCGGGCGCGCGCCAACGCACCGGCGCCACCTACGCGGTTTCCATCACCGGCGTGGCGGGACCGGATGGCGGCTCGGCCGAAAAGCCCGTCGGTCTGGTGTACCTGGCGATTGCCGGCCCGGATGGCGCCGCGGTGATGCAGCGGCGGTTTGCCGGCGACCGCGAGCGGATCCGCGTGTTCACCACCCAGGCGGCGCTGGATGGGCTGCGCAGAAGGCTGCAGGGGCTGGGCTAGCCCGCCCGCCGTTCCCCGAGCCAGCAATTTCGGGTAGCAGACGAAGCAAAAGAGGAGCAGAATCAAAGCGTCTCTCATATTGCAGATCGAAATTATTATATTGCAATCTGCAATGGATGTCAAGGGGAATTTTGCAGGTGGGCCGGTGGCCTCCGCCGGCTGAATCCTGCACTGCCAGCTAGAAACTAGGTGCTTCCCAACCCGCTCAGAGCATTGTCAGCGCCGTTACCAACTTCGCCAGTTCCTTCTGATTTCGTGTGCCAGTGCGGTTGAAGATGCTGCGCAGTTGAGTTTTAGCGGTATTGATCGAGATGCGCAGCCTCTCGGCCGCCTTGGTCAGAGATTCGCACTCCAGCAGCGTTCGAGTGAGCCGCAGTTCGGCCGGAGTTAACCCGAAATCGGTCTCCAGTCGGCGGGTGCAACTGCCGGCATGGTCAAGACCGAGTAACAGGATCGTCTGGCGGCCGCGGCGTAGCGGGATCGCTTTCACCGGCAACGGCTTCGCATCAGCATCGCGAAGCGTGGCGGCGTGCAGCCGGCCAGCCACTAGCGCTTCGATGTTATCGCGATGTTTTGGCGCAACCATCAGCCGACCCTCCCGCGCGGACAAAGTGCCGCCAAGTTGGAGAAGCTCTTCGGCGCGAGGACTTGCTTCGCGGATGCGCATCCTCTCGTCTACTCGGATGTAAGCCGGCGCCAGCGCTCCCCTCACGGCTGCGGCTGCTTGCAACGCCTCCAAACGACCGGCAAAGCGTAGCGCCCGCCGGATATGCGGCACGAGGAGCCCCGCAGATTCGATCTCCTGCTGGCTGAACGGTCCAGTCTTCTGGCTCCGGTTCAGGCTCAGATACCCAACCCGGTTTTCGGCATTCGACAGACCGCAGCCCATACTGTGCACCACACAGTTGCCCTTGCCAAACTCATGGTAGAAGGCAGTCTTGCGGAATTCCTCGATCGGCAGCGCCTCGTCGCTGACACGAACAGCGCCTTCGGGCAGCGCGTTCGGAATACGCATCCACGGGTTCAGTTGGGCATAATGGTGCTCGTATTCCAGCACCACCGCCGAATCCCAGCCTTTCGTTGCCTGGAGATCGGCAGCCCTTTGCCGCAAGTCGAAGAGTTGCACCACGGCCACGTCATGGGGAATCACGCGGCTCAGCTCGGTCAGAAAGTCCTCCCACGTTGCGGTGGCCTCCACGACAGCATAGATTTGATCGATCAACTCTGAGATATCACGAGGGGACATATAGCTGGGCCGGTGCGTTGGAAAATTCATCACCCGATCGGGTGAAGCGATCGCTTCGGCCTTCCATTAAGATGCATGAACATATACAGACGTTACAAGGGAGGGGGCTGTGCCACTGACCCGTTTGAAGACGCAATCCGCGGTCGCCGTGCCTTACGGTTATGACTTCACGGGAGGCCCTTACACCCGCATCATAAATCGCCAACGATACCAACATCCCGGCAGCTCAAGAATTCCGCACCATTTCTCATTGGTTTCGAAGTCGAGGCGCGCCGCATTTGGCCTGTGCTGCTGGGTAGCGACCATGCCCGCCATGCTGGCCCAAAACACGCCAATCGTGCAGGCGACCATCGTTTACACAGATTCCGCCCACACCTGCCCCGGCGGAAGCGTGACCGGCGCGGTCACCGCGACCGTCACCGGCCAACTCTATGGGGATGGTATCGGCAATGTTACGCCCATCAACACCTGGGCCGACGTCTTGAACGCCGGCAGCGCCTCGGGCGATTCTAGGAACACCGCTATGGTCCAATGGGCCGGTGCCTGCGGCAGCCTCTCCAACCCCGTCGACATCGGATGGTCCTTAGGCCCCCCGTCCGGCGGCGCCGGAAGCGCTCAGGTCCGTGGCACCGCGCTGCGCCCGATGGCCTACAACGGGCCATGGCAGTTGGAAGTGGACATCGGTTATCCCGCCAACGCTTCCTATCCCTTCACCTCCGTCCAGTTGGCGCTACCCAATGCTGTCTACGACAGCAGTGTCGGAACTATCTCCGTAACCTCAACCGGGCTCATCGCTTCCCGCACTTCTCTCATCGTTTGTTTCACCACTCAAATCGGCGGAAGCGGGTGCAGCGGCGGCGGCTCCAGCCCCTCTTCCGACCCCGTCCTTTCCTCCGTCAGCCCCAACTCGGCCCCCGCCGGCAGCCCGGCCACCTACATCACTGTTGCCGGCAGCGACTTTGCCACGAGCGCGACCATTACCTGGACCCAGAACGGCACCACTACCGGTATGCCCACCTTCGTCCCAAGTAGCACAAGCGCCGAGACCACCGTCCCCGCGCCTTACCTCACCACCGCCGGAACCGTTCAAGTCACTGTCCGCAATCCCGACGGGACCCAGTCGTCTCCCCTGCCCTTCACCATTGCTCAGCCGGGGCCAGTCGGTCCCGAGATCACCTCGCTCCATCCTTCTGCCGCCGCCGCCGGTTCCTCCGCCGCCAGCCTCACCGTCACCGGCTCCAATTTCAGCGCCGGGGCTGTCGTGAAATGGACGGCGAATGGCCAGACCACCAATCTCTCCACCCAATTCGTCAGCGCCACCAGCCTAACAGCCGCCATCCCGTCGGGCTTCCTGGCCTCTCCCGGCACGGCAGAGGTGACCGTCGCAAACTCAACCGGCAGCCCATCCGGCGCCGCTTCCTTCGCCATCTCGGCATCCGGCGCACCTGACCTCGCCTTGGGCAAGCCCACCTTCGAAAGCGATTCCACTTCCGATCCGAACGGTTACCTCCGAAGCTCCTCGTTGGCCGTCGACGGAAATACCGACGGCAACTACAGCGACGGCTCCGTCACCCACAACGGCGTCGCCGACCCCAATGCCTACTGGTGGGTCGATCTCCAGGGCAGCTACTCCATCAGCTCCATCGATGTTTGGGGGCGCACCGACTGCTGCCAGGACCGCCTGGACGGCGCCACCGTTTCCGTTTTCGCCGCTGGCCAGAATCCCGACACCAGCACCAGCCCAGTGTGGACAGGGCAGATAGGTAGCGTCCCCGGGCCCTCGGGCACAACCCAATTGGCTGGCGCCTTCATCCCCAACGTCACCGGCCAGTACGTCAAGATCCAGCTCAACCCCAGCTCCGACGGCTACCTTAGCCTCGCCGAAGTACAGGTATTCGGCAACGCGGCCGCCGCTTCTGCAGGACCAGTCATCTCGAGCCTGAATCCGAATTCGGCGCCTGCCGGGAGTTCCACTCTCAGCTTAACCGTCACCGGCTCTAATTTCGTCAACGGCTGCCTCGTGAAATGGACCTCCAACGGCCAGACGACCAATCTGGGTACTCAGTTCGTCAACGCCACCACCCTGACCGCCTCCATACCCTCTGCCCTGCTCGCCGCCGCCGCCGCCGCTCAGATTACCGTCTCTAATCCCACCGGTAATCCTTCCGCCTCACTCCCCTTCACCATCACTGCGCCGGGCGCTTTTTCGTTTAGTAACCAGCGCGTCGCCAAGGTCCCGATCTCCAACGGTGTCTGCAGTCCCCCGCCAGCGGTGAGCTCATTCTTAACTACCGACCAAAATGTATATCTGTACTACAACGCCACCGTAACTCAAGCCGACGTTCTCCATAGTGACTGGCTGGCACCCGACGGTTCCGTGGTCGGCGCCGCTACGGCGCAGCCGGAGTCCGGCAGCGTCTGTTATGGTGGACCTCTGGCCATCGGGAACCTGCCACGGTCGCAACTCGGGTCGTGGCTGGCCCGCGTTTACCACATTGGATCCCTACTGTTCACGGTGCCGTTCACCGTTTCCTCGCCTGGCGCGACGGCCATCACCTCCGTAAGCGCGGTCGCTCCGCAGCAAACGCAGAACATTACGATTTCCGGAACAGGATTTGGCTCGCAGCCCCCCTATTCCGGCGAGTCCCCATACTTGGAGATCTCGGATCTTACTGGTAGTTGGAACGCCGGATATACTGACGATTTAGTGGGCGTCCAACTCTCTTCCTGGACCGATACGCAAATTCAGATTCAGGGGTTCCAAGGCTCCTACGGTCAGCACGGTTGGGTTCTGAGGGCCGGCGACCAACTGCAGGTTCAAGTTTGGAATCCGCAGACGAATGCCACGGCAACCTATCAACTAAGCGTCACCTCGACCTCGCCGGGCGGCGCATCCAGCCTTTATACCTACTATCTGACCCACGTGGCCGATGGCGGCGGCTGGCAAACCATCCTCAACGTCATGAACCCGTCTTCTTCCTCCGTCAATTACCAGGTCCAGCTACGCAGCGACAACGGGAGCCCGATGACCATTACCGCCGGGCCGCAAACCGGAAGTTCGTTTTCTGGCTCTCTCGCTGCGAACGGTTCGGCCACGTACGAATCCTCGGGCCCTCCAAACCTATCGGAGGGTATCGCGCTCGTCACCGCGAACCAGGCGCTGGTTGCCAGCGGAATCTTCTCTAACAGCACGCCCGGACAGCCAAATTTCGAGGCTGCCGTGCCTGCTTTTTCGCCGCCGGTCGCGTCCTTGATCCTGCCATTCGACAACCAGAACGGGAACACTACGGGCTTGGCCCTCGCCAACACAGGCAATGCCGATGCCACCGTCTCCGTTGAGTTCCTGGATTCGGTTGGGGCCACGACCTCAACAGGGCAATTGACCTTGAGCGCCGGCACGAAGACCGAGTTTGTTTTGCCATCCCAATTCCCACAAACGGTAGGACAGGGTGGCACGGTTGTGTTCTCCACGGAGGCGTCCGCGCTGACTGCCCTGGGACTCCGATTCCTGCCAAGCCACGCCTTCACCAGCCTTCCGGCTTATCCAACCTCCTCCGGTTTTTCCAGCAATCTGCCGCGCCAAGTGTTAAGCCACGTCATCGATGGTGGTGGCTGGAGATCTACCATCACCCTGGTCAACACCAACGCAGATCAGCCGGCCACTTATCAGCTTGGTATCTTCGACACCTCCGGCGACCCTTTGAGTTTGAACCTCAATGGCACAGTGGCGGCGACTTTTTCGGGCAGCGTGCCGCCTCTCTCGGCAGTGACCTTGGTCAGCCCCGGTACTTCCTCGAATCTGGTGCAAGGATGGGCAGACGTCATCGCCAATCAGGGTCTGGAAGCACAACTCATGTTCGATGAGCTGGTATCGGGTCAGGCGGCATTCGAAGCAACCGTACCATCCTTCCCGGACCAGCAGACAGCTCTCGCCATGCCATACGACAATACCGGCGGGCTTGTCACCGGTATTGCGGTCGCCAATTCCGGCG
>CAZARO010000120.1:0-9760 GCA_964487165.1 uncultured Solibacteraceae bacterium
CGCTGTCCCGTTCCCACGTCCAGTGGCACGGTGTTCGCGAAGCTTACCGCTGCAATTCCCGACAGCCCCCGGATCCGGTCGCGCAGCCGATAGCAGAATTGCTCCCTCTGCTCGGCATTCTGAGCGAACGTATCCATGTGGTAGCGCGTGAACAATACGTGGCTCGCATCGAAGCCCGGATAGATGCCCCGTGCGTTTTGAAAACTCCGCGTGAATAATGCCGTGCCGACCAGCGCCACCATCGCCAGCGCCACTTCGGAAACCACCAGCAGCCCGCGCGTCCGATTCTGCGCCGCGCCGGCCGTTCCACTGCGTCCGCCTTCTTTAAGCGCTTCCATCAAATCGTTTCGCACCGCGTGTATGGCAGGCGCGAGCCCGGTCAGCACCGCGCCGACGCAGCACAACAGCACCGTAAACCCCAGGGTGTCGGCGTTCAGGCTGAAATCGAACACCACTGGAAATCCGACCGGCCCCCGTATCCACAGGAGCGAGCGTCCCAGCCAGGCCGCCAGCGCAATGCCCGCCAGCGCGCCCAGCGATGCCAGCAACAGGCTCTCGGTAAGAAGCTGCCGCACCACGCGCCCCCGGCCCGCGCCCAGGGCCATGCGCACGCTCAGTTCTTTCCGCCGCGCGGTGGCGCGCGCCAGCTGCAGGTTGGCGACGTTCGCGCCCACAATCAGGAACACCACGAAGCACACGGCCATCAGAATGCGCAGCGGCGCCAGCAGCATGCCCTGCACGCCGATATGCCCCTTCCACACGGGCATCAGGCTGGCGTGATAGCCCGCGCTTGAGAGGGGCGATGCCTGCGCCAGGAAGCGCGCGCACGCGTCCACCTCGGCGTTGGCCTGTGCCAGCGTCACACCGGGCTTCAGCCGCGCGGTCACCCACATCTGGCGTTGCTCCCGATCCTCCAGCAGCCATGGGCCCTGGCCGTTCAGTTGCGGCGCCATATTGATGGGAATCCAGATCTCCACTTGCATGCCGGCCATAGTGCCGCGGAATTCCTCCGGAGCGACGCCGGCCACGGTCAGTTCATAGCGGTTCACCCGGATGGTCTTGCCTACCAGGCCGGGATCGCTCTGGAACTGGCTGCGCCACAGCCGGGAACTGATCACCGCCACGGGAAACGCGCCCGCATTGTCGCCGTATTCCGACGGCAGGAACACCCGTCCGCGCGCCGGCTTCACGCCCAGCACCGCGAAGTAGTTGCCGGAAACGTACTCGCCAAAAACCCGCCGCGGGTTGTCCACACGGCCAACGTTGAAGGCGTTCAGCATGGAAGCTGCCACGCCGGAGAACGACTTCACCCGGTCGCGGTAATCGCGGTAATCGCGGTAGGAAGTAGTGGAGAATTCGCCATTCGGCGACACCGTTTCCAGGATCGCCAGTTGTTCGCCCGCGGCCACGCCGGGGAACGGACGCAGCAGCAGCGAATCGATCCAGCCGAAAACAGTTGCATTTGCCGCTACGCCGAGCGCCAGCGTGATTACGGCCACCGCCGTGAACCCTGGACTGCCCCGAAGAACGCGAATGGCATAGCGCAGATCCTCATATAGGCTGCGCATGATGTTCTACTTTCATTATGCAACCGCGATGCCAGCGCTAAGTTGCCGATTCTCCAGCGGATCGCGGCGGAGCGCCGTTCAATTCCGGACCCTGGTGTCCGCTCCTGGGACGCCCAAGTGGTGCGGCTGCCGGGTCCTGTCTCCTGAGGGAGTTGCAATGTTCGGCTGATCGACCGCTCCCTCGCGGTCGCGGCTCGGTAGGCTCTGGCAAACACAGAGGCGCCATTCCGAGCCGCGCGCGCCAGCAAGCGGTTCTTCGAGTTTTACAACTCCCTCTCCCGCCTCCTGACTTCCATGTCCCGCAGGGACATCGCGGGTCAAGCCGGCCGCGAATCCTGCTATCTTTGCTCTCATGGCAGAACCGAAGTTCCGCGATGCCGAGCGGAAACAGCTCAGCCTCCTTGCCAAAGCCGAGAAGACAGCGCTTATCTGGCTGGCCCACCGCATGCCCGCGTGGGTGAATTCCGACCAGCTCACGCTCCTGGGCTTCCTCGCCATGCTGGCCGCGGGCCTGTGCTATTGGGCCGCCAGCCGCGACCGGCGCGCGCTTATCGGCGTCATCGCCGCCCTGGCCGTGAACTGGTTCGGCGACAGCCTCGACGGCACCCTGGCGCGCGTCCGCAATCGCCTGCGCCCCCGCTACGGCTTCTATGTGGACCACATCACCGACGCCATCGGGACGTTCTTCCTCATGGGCGGACTGGCGCTCTCCAGCTACATGAATCCCTTCATCGCACTGGGGCTGCTGACCGCTTATTTCCTGCTCTCCATCGAGGTCTACCTCACTACCTACGTGCTGGGCGCCTTCCACATGTCGTTCTGGAGTTTCGGCCCTACCGAACTGCGCCTGCTGCTCTGCATCGGCAACATCGCCCTGTTTTTCCGTCCAGTAGTGGAGTTGGCGGGCCGCCGCTTTCTGCTGTTCGATGTCGGCGGCGCCATCGGGATCGCCGGCATGGGGCTGATGCTCGCCTGGTCGGCCATCGGCCACACCGTCCAGCTCTATCGGGCAGAACGCCTGCCGTGAAGAGCCTGGCGCTGCGCTGGCTGAAATTCAATCTGGTGGGCGGGCTGGGAATCTTGGTTCAACTAGGGTGTCTGGCACTGCTGCGCTTCCGGATGCACTACCTGGCGGCCACCGCGCTGGCGGTGGAGATCGCGGTGTTGCACAACTTCGCCTGGCACGAGCGGTTTACCTGGAAAGACCGGCCCGGCGGCGGACGCGAACGCCTGCTCCGCCTGCTGCGTTTCCATCTCGGAAACGGCGCCGTCTCCATCTTGGGGAATCTTGGCCTCATGTGGCTCCTCGTCGCTCGGTTTCACATGCGGCATCTCCTGGTGGCGAACGGGATCGCCATCGCTATCTGTTCCTTTCTGAACTTCGCCCTGGGGGAGTGGTTCGTATTCCGCCAGTGAGGCTGGGTACTCCACACCCAGCCGTTGCGTGAAAAAACCCCGGTGTCCGAACGTAAATCGTGCGAAATTACCGCTGGCCGGCCCGATTTTGCCGGATTTCCAGACACAGCGCTGTGGAATCCGTCGTGCAAGGGTTGCGTCGAATCCGGTGCAATCCAGGAGGATACGCCCAGTGGATAACGAAACTCTGACTATTACCGATAATCGGACCCAGAAGAGCTATACCGTACCGATTTTCCGTGGCACCGTTCGGGCCATGGACCTCCGCCAAATCAAGACCGGCCCGGACGATTTCGGGCTGATGACCTACGATCCAGCCTTCATGAACACCGCGGCCTGCCACAGCGCCGTCACCTATCTCGACGGCGACAAGGGCATTCTCCGCTACCGCGGCTATCCCATCGAACAACTGGCCGAGCACTGCACCTTCCTGGAGGTCGCTTACCTGCTGCTCAACGGTGAGCTGCCTACCCATGACGAATTGGAAGCCTGGAACTCCCGGATCATGAAACACACCATGATCCACGAGAACCTCAAGAAGTTCATGGACGGTTTCCTCTACGATGCGCACCCCATGGGCATCCTCCTCAGCACCGTGGCGGCACTCTCCACTTTTTACCCCGACGCGCGCAAAGTGCACGACCCCAAAATCCGCATGACGCAGATTGTCCGCCTGATCGGCAAGATGCCCACGCTTGCGGCGTATGCCTACCGGCACCGCCTGGGACGGCCTTACATCTATCCCGATCCCGAGCTCTGCTACCCCAAGAATTACATGAACATGTTGTGGAAGAAGACGGAGCCGCAATACGTCGCCAACCCGGTTTTGGCGCGCGCCCTGGAGGTGCTCTTCATCCTGCATGCCGACCACGAACAGAACTGCTCCACCAGCGTAATGCGCGCCGTGGGCAGCTCCGATGCCGATCCCTACGCCACCACCGCCGCCGCCATCTCCGCGCTGTGGGGTCCCCTGCACGGCGGGGCCAACGAGGAAGTGCTGCGCATGCTGGACGAGATCGGCTCCAAGGATCGCATCCCGGCCTTCATCGAGCATGTCAAAGACGGCAAACACCGGCTGATGGGCTTCGGCCACCGCGTCTACAAGAACTACGACCCTCGCGCCCGCATCATCAAGCAGGTAGCCGAGGAAGTCTTCGAAGTGACCGGCCGCAATCCCAAGATCGATATCGCCCTGGAGCTGGAGAAAATCGCGCTCAACGACGAGTACTTCGTGAAGCGCAAACTGTATCCCAACGTGGATTTCTACTCCGGGATCATTTACCAGGCGATGGGCTTCACGCCCGATCAGTTCACCGTGCTGTTCGGTATCCCGCGGACCGTGGGCTGGCTGGCGCAGTGGAATGAGCTGATGGCGGACCCGGACAAGAAGATCGCCCGTCCGCGCCAGATCTACACCGGCGAAGAAGTTCGCGAGTTTGTGCCCATGACTTTACGCGGCCAGCACGAACTGGTCGGCGTGTAATTCTGGAGTTTCGGACGCCCATACAACTCTGGCCCAGCCCTTCGGGGTTGGGCCTTTTTTTGTTCCAGAACTAAACGCCGAGGTGCAGTACGGAAAGCTCGCGCGATGCCGTATCAATTACCGGACGGCCGTTCGGCGTGGTCGACGACGATGACCTCGACTGGGCCTCTCGTAGATTCGAGTTGCAATCCAAGTTGCTGGCGGAGCGCCTGCGAAATGGATGGGCCTGGCATGTCGGAACCAGGGGGCGGAGGCGGCATTGCCGGGGTGGTCTCATCCGCCACGAAGTCCAGTTGCAGGTCGAACAGACCCGTGAATCCAGTCTTGTCGATCACGCTCCGGTCGAGCATCAGTGAGAGTCTTCGGACAAGCTCAGGCATGGCAATCTTCCCACCCTGCATGCGCGCTCCCGTGGGAGCCAAGGTGAGACCTGCCGAGCCACATAGCGGCTGGGCAAGTGGAATCTCACCCGGCGCCGCCATTCTTCCTCCAGCCCATTCCGGGGGCGCGTCCGCGGCAGAGTCGACGCAGCCGTTGTCCTTGGGTGGAGACAGCTTGAGTCCGCCTTTGGCGGCTACCAGCGCATATACCGGCATGTCCCTCGTCTCGCGGTGGATCTTCAATTGGAAGCGGTCCTCGAGCAGCGATTGCAGCATGAGAAACATTCGGTTCCGGCTGGTATTGCCATCGGCCTTGGCGTCGATTTCATAGCGCCCCGGTTGCAACCAGCGCGCACTATCCACCACTTGGAAAGGCTGGACGCCGTACGCATACTGGATGAGAATCTGCAAAGACGCGTCGGCAGTCAGACGGCCCGGAAGTGGGCGCACGTTGGCGACGCTTCTGCTGAAAGACGGCTTAACCGAGGCCACCTCAAACTGCGGCCGAACGCTGGACTGGGCGAAAACGGCGTACGCCCCGATTGCCAACAGGATCGCTGTCGCGGCGGTTCCCGGTCCGCATGAGGGGCGGCGGGAGGTGGCAGGCTGGCCCAATAACCTGGCAATGCGGTCGGCCAGCGAGCCGCCATTAGCGGCCATTACGGCTGGCTGAACCCAGCGTGCCAAGTCGAACTCCGCCAGGGCGCGCGCGTAGAGGACAGCGTCGCCGGTGACGGAAACCGCGATGTCGTCGCAACAGAGTTCACGCTCCGCGCGCATATGGCCCGAGATCCACCAGACGGCCGGATGGTAAAAGAACACCGCTTCGACGGCGCTCTGCAAGATGTTCACGAGATAGTCATGGCGGCGGATGTGTGACAGTTCGTGAAGCAGGAGCGCTTCCATCTGTGCGGCCGGCAATCCGGCGAGCGCGCCAAGCGGAACCAGGACAATTGGCCGCAGCCAACCCACAGCGCTCGGCGCCTCGACTTGGACCGACACCAGCAGGCGGACCGGCCGGGAGACCCGAATGCGGGTCTTGAGCCGATCGAGAATCCGCTGCCACTCGGCGGCAGCGGGGCGCACCATTCTGGAGCGCAGACGTTCGGCGGCTATCCAGGCAAACACCAGGCGGAGCGAGAACACACTCGCGCCGGTAAACCAAAACACGACCACGCAGAACAAAAACGGCCCTGGCACGGTGCCGGCTGCATCGCCCGGAAGCGATAGAGAGTTGGATCGGGCCGCCTCGGTTCGAGCGGCGGACAAGGGCGCCGCAAAGGTGACGGCGGTGGATTCCGGCGTCGGCCCGCGCAGCAACAGCCAGGTCACGACGGGCGCGATGGCCATCGCCGTAAGGGCCGCGCAAGCCAGAAAATAACGGCTGTTTGCGCCCATGGCGCGAGCGCCCCACCTTCGCGCGGCTCCATAAATCGCGGCGATGATCGCGCCTTGCCAGAGAAAGTCGAGTAGCGTGATCCCGAGGCGCTCCACCCAGGGCTCGATCGCGAGGATCTGAATTGCGTTCATTTGGCCCTCCTTTTCTTGCCGTCCAGTTCGTCGAGCATCCGGCGAATCTCCGCGCGATCCTCGGGAGTGGTAGGCTGAGCGCCGAGCGCGCTCATGATCAGTCCTTTGGGCGAGCCACCAAAGATCCGCTTCAGAAGATCTCCGGCAATCCGCGTTTGCATCTGGTTCTTTGGCGCGGCGGGCTCGTAAACATGCGATCGAAAACGTTCACTGCGGACTAGCAGGCCCTTTTCAGTCATCAGTCGCATCTGGGTAAGGGTGGTGTTGTAGCCGCAGTCTTTTTGTAGCGCGTCATGTACCTCCCGAACGGTAGCCGGACCCAGGCGCCACAGGATAGCCAGGATATCGGCTTCGGCGGCGGTGGGCATCGGGGGGGCGGCGTTGGGATTATCGGAGTGCGAAGTCATCTGAAAAAAAGACTACCACTACAAAAATCTTATGTCAACTATAAAAATCTTAGCCATACTCGAACGACGAAGCGTTGGCTAGTTATATGCTAGACTTTACCTAGGGAACTCCTATGCCCACACTTTATGTTGAGAATGTGCCCAAGGACCTGTACGAGGCCCTCCGGACGCGAGCCCGGGCGCGCCGGAAATCCATCGCCGCCGAAGTGATCGAACTGTTGCAGCAGAATGTGCCCACCGCCGCGGAGCTGGCCCGGCGAAAACACATTCTGAAGCTCGTTACTCAGATCGGCCGTCAACAACCAGCGGGCCCGGGGCCCTTCCCCAGTACGGAAGAGATGCTGCGCGAGGATCGGGAGCGGTGACTTCCTACGTGCTCGACGCCAGCGTGGCAGCCAAATGGTTCCTACCTCCCGGACAGGAGCCGTTTGCCGACGAGGCTCGAATGGTTCTTCGCGACTTTTCGTCGGGTAGGTGCAATTTGGTAGCGCCGGATCTGTTCTGGCCGGAGATGGGAAACATTCTCTGGAAGGCGGTTCGTTTGGGCCGAATTTCGGGCACGGTCTGCGACGCGGCTGTGCAGTCCTTGGAAGGCCTGAGCCTTACTGCCGTTTCATCCCGGGCGCTTTTGAGGAACGCAGTCGCCATCGCCCGGGCATTCGACTGGTCAGTCTACGATTGCGCCTACGTAGCGCTCGCCGTGGATTCCAACATTCCGCTGCTCACCGCGGATGAACGGCTGGCGAACGCTCTGTCCGCGCGGTTTCCGATTCGTTGGTTGGGAGCGCTGTCATTCTGAGCGCAGCGCTCGGGGCACGCAGCAAGCGCCACATCGTCAACGAATCTGGGGGATAATCTGAGTGTGAATGGCCCCGCGAGTTAGATTTCGAGTGGGACGCAGCCAAGGCTCATCGAACATAACCTGAATCCGGCGGTCCCGAAAGAGGTCACGGCCCGCGGAAGAGAGGTGGATCGCGCTGGGAATGGCTTCCAACGGATGGCTGCTGGTGGTTATCCACACCTGGTTGGAACTCGACCCGATAAACGTGCGCGTATGAATAATCTCCGCCGGCGGGGCCACATCCACCGAAGCAGTCGACTACGAGAGCTCGCTATGAATCACGATGACGAAATGAAGCCGGAATATGATTTCAGCCGCGCCGAGCGTGGCAAACACTTCGCCGGAACCGATGCCGTGCTGCACGTTCCCGTTTATCCGGATCAGGATGCCCAGGCCTTCCTCATAGAAAAGGCCCCCGAGGACTAACGGGCCTACTTCTTGAGAAACGTACCCTTTTCGAGCTCCTGGAACGCTTCCCGCAGCTGCTCTTGAGTATTCATCACGATCGGCCCGTACCACGCCACCGGCTCCGCGAGCGGCTTGCCCGATACCAGCAGGAAGCGAATGCCTTCGGCGCCGGCTTGCACCGTGACTTCGTCGCCGCTATCGAACACCACCAGCGAGCGATTGTCGGCCGACGTTGGCGGCACCGTCTCCAACCACCCGACGCCTTCGGTGGGCACCTCCAGCGGACCCGAGGCGTTACAGAACTTCCCCGCCCCGGCGAAAACGTAGGCGAACGCGTGCCGCGTGGTCTCCACAGGCAGGCTCTTCCGGCGCCCCGGAGCCACCGATACATCCAGGTAAACCGGCTCCGCTGCGATCCCGTCCACCGGACCCGTCTTACCCCAGAAATTGCCGCAGACCACGCGGACGTGCGTGCCATCGTCGTCGGTGATTTCGGGAATCTCGGCGGCTTTCACTTCCTGGTACCGCGGCGCCGTCATTTTGAGCGACCCCGGCAGGTTGGCCCACAGTTGAAAACCGTGCATCCGCCCCGCGGCATCGCCTTTGGGCATTTCCTGATGGATGATTCCGCTGCCCGCCGTCATCCATTGCACGTCGCCGGCCGCGATGGCGCCGCGGTTCCCCATGCTGTCGCCATGCTCCACCGTTCCAGCCAGCACGTAGGTGATGGTTTCGATGCCGCGGTGCGGGTGCCATGGAAAGCCCGCCAGGTAATCCTCCGGCACGTCGTTGCGGAAATCGTCGAGCAACAGAAACGGGTCGAACTCAGTCGTGTTGCCGAAGCCGAAGGCCCGGCGCAGATGTACACCGGCGCCTTCGAGAGTCGGCTTGGAGCGCGCCAGCCGTTTGATAGGGCGGATGGACATCTAGGAATTACCCAGGTACATGATGTGCACGTAGGTCCCGAGGCGCACGTTAAACGCCAGGTACCATCCATCGTGGTCGGGGTCTTCGTAGATCACGATCTGGTCCGAATCCCAGAGCCAGCCGCTCACATACGCCAGATCCGGATCGGCCACCGAGAAGTAGCAGTTGTTGAACCAGAAGCGCGACGGACCGCCGCCACCCAAATGCCAAACGTGGCTCGGTCCGAAACCGAGAGTGAAGTGACCATGCGCCCAGGGGTGATCGATGTGGAATCTCGCGTCGTTCTTACCGGTATCGTGCCCCACCCAGGTCTTGCCATCCACGTGAGGCGCTTCAGGATGTCCTTGCCGGTCGGAAAAATGCTGCTGCTCCGGGGCTTTTGCGGGAGCATTATGCACCGGTGCGGGCCCGTGGGCGGGTGGTTTACTGGGCGTGAAATGAGGTTCTTCGCCTTTCTTTTGGGCGAAGATGGAAGTACCTGCAATCAGAATCAGACTCGCGAGTATCGCAGCGGAAGTTTTCATCATTTTTAGCCTAAGCGAAGTGCCATGGGGCCGGAAGTGGCGCTTGTACGATTCATTACACTTCCGGTTCAGCCTCGGGTAAAACATCGCCATCGCGGGCGATCCACACGTACAGAGTCGGCAGCAGAAACACACTCATGCCCAGCGCCGCGATCAGCCCGCCCACAATTACGATGGCGAACGGCCGCTGCGAGTCCGACCCGATTTCATGCGACAACGCCGCCGGCAGCAGCCCCAGCGTCGCCACCAGCATAGTCATCATGATGGGGCGCAGCC
>CAZARO010000121.1:0-9592 GCA_964487165.1 uncultured Solibacteraceae bacterium
AGTGAGATCGCCCGCGGTAATGAGGGCGGAAGGTCCGCCGGCGCGCTCCAGCCCCTCGCGTGAGCGCGCGGTGAGGGAGAGCCGCGCCCCGGCCGCCGCGAACTCCGCCGCGCAGGCCGCGCCGATGCCTTCCGAGCCGCCGGTAATGAGGACGACTTTGCCGTCGAGACGCATTAGGTGTTCACCGCAGAGACGCCGAGACGCGGAGAAACAAATGGAAAATGGGCGGCCGCGTGATTAGCCGCCCGCCGAGTCTTCCCGAAGTTGGCGCGCAGAGATAGCAGAGAAGAGCGATACGAGAGGTGCGTTGCTCCGAACCCTCCTCGCCGCTGGAGGACGTCCTGTACCGCCGGCAGCGGGGAGGCGCATGTTAGCTCTACGTCGAGCCACACAGGCGTCCGGCCTGTGTCCTCTCTTACTCTGCGTCTCGGCATCTCAGCGGTGATCATTCGACTGCCATTGCTGCCCAACCTGTTAAAACGTCATAATGTTAGCATGCCGTCGCGGCTCATCCCTCTGTTTCCTCTGCAAGTGGTGGTTTTTCCGCGTACACCCTTGCCGCTGCACATTTTCGAGGAGCGCTACAAAGATATGGTGGGCGGCGCCATGCGCGATAACTCCGAGTTTGGCGTCGTGCTGGCCAAAGACGGCGGCATTGTCAACGCCGGCTGCACCGTGACGGTCGAAAAGCTCCTGCAAATGTATCCCGATGGGCGCATGGACGTCATGACGCGCGGCCAACGGCGCTTCGAGATCCTCTCCTTGAACGAGGAGAAAGACTATCTGCAGGCGGAAGTAAACTTCTTCGACGACGAAGACCCCGTCGACCCCTCCCCGGAACTGCGCGACCAGGCGCTCTCCAATTACCAGACGCTCATACACTTACCCGGGGCCGATCCGCGGCCCGAGCCGGACCTCGCGGACCGGCAGCTCAGCTTCCAACTGGCGCGCCATCTGCCCGACCTGGACTTTCTCAGCGCCCTGCTGCGCCACCGGTCGGAAACCGAGCGGCTGAAGCAATTGAACCAGTACCTGGCGCTCTACATTCCGCGCCAACGGACTGTCGAGCGCATGAAAGAGCTGGCGCCAACCAACGGACACGGAGGCAAGCCTGCGGGGATGTAAGCCATGACCGTGCTCAGCGACAGCGGACCCCAGCCGATGCGCAGCCCATGGTCGTTCATGGGCTCCATTTGCCTGCACACCTGGGTACTCGCGTGGGTCGCGCTGGGGCCGGCCATGCCGCGGGAGCGGCAGAAATCGCTCTACGAACTCGCAATCCAACCCTACGAGAAGCACATCGTCTGGTATAAACTGAGCGAGCGCCTGCCGGACATTACACCGCCGGAAGGCAAGCGCGACGCCCGCCCGCTGCGCGCCAAGGCCAAGTTCGAGCAGAACATCGTGGCCGGTGCCAGGGACTCGGCGCATCCGCCGCAATTGATCTTCGCCCCCGCGCCCGAGATTACCCCGGCCGCGCCGCTGCCTTTACCGAATATCGTGGCGCTGGCTCCGCAAAGGCCGCCGGCGCTGCCGTTCACGCCGCCGCCCGTCAAGCCGCGCGCGCCGGAGCGGGCGCCCATCTTGCCGGAAGCGCCGAAAGTCGCCATGGCCGCACCCGTCGTAAAGGCTCCGGTGCTCGATGTGCCGGCGCCGCGCATCGCTCGTCCGTTCACCCCTCCCAAGCAGCCCAAGCTGCCTATGCCCGTGGACCCGCCGCCGTTGCCTGCCGCGCCGGAATTGGCCCCCGCGACGGGAAACCTGGCCGCGCCTATATCGATACCCGGGCAGCAGCCGAATTCCGTGGCTCCGCCCAAGTTTGTGGCTCCGGCGAGTAAGGCTCCCGCGCCCACGGGTACCACCACCATCGCGGCTCCGCCGCCGGCACTCGCGGTGAACGCCGCGATGACCGCGGACGCTTCCCTCGTGATTGCCGGATTGAATCCCGCTAAGTCAGTGGAAGTGCCGGCGCCGCCGGGATCGGTGAAGAGCGAGTTCTCCGGCGGCCCCAAGCCGGAGCCTAAGGGCGGCGAGGGAACGGCATCCGGCGCGCTGCTCGAAATCCCCAGCCTGACGGTTCAGGGAGGCGCGCGGAATCCCCAGCCTCCGGTGATGGTGGCGAGTGTCTCACCAACGTCGCCGGAGGGAATTGCCGCGGCCATGCGCGCCGCCCGCGGCTCGCTGCCGCCGGGTGGAAGCCCCACGCGCCAGGCGTTGCGCGTCGCGGGCGCGCCCGATCCGCGCATGTACGGCCGCCAGGTTTATACCATGGCCATCCAGATACCCAACCTGACCAGCTATTCAGGGAGCTGGATGGTATGGTTCGCGGGCCGCGAAGCCGACACCGGCAGCGCCCCCGTGGACATGCGCCCGCCCTTGCCGCTGCACATGGTGAGCGCCCGCTACATCCACAGCGCCGAGGAAGACCGCGTGGAAGGCAAGGTGCGCCTGTGGGCGGTGATCGGGAAGGACGGCCACGTGGGCGATATTTCCCTGATGCAACATCTGGATGACCGCCTGGACCATAGCGCCGAAGAGGCGCTGGGCAAGTGGCTGTTCCAACCGGCGGTGCGCAACGGCGTGGCCGTGGATGTGGACGCCGTATTCGAAATCCCTTTCACTCTGGCTCCCAAACCCCGACGATGATGCCCCAATACCTGCTGATTGACGCCGACGATACGCTGTGGGAGAACAACATCTATTTCGAACGCGCCTTCGACGAATTCGTGGCCTTCCTGGATCATTCGGCCATGGCGCCCCAGGAGGTGCGGGCTGTGCTGGACGAGATCGAAGAGGCCAACGCCCGCATTTACGGCTACGGCTCGCTGAATTTTGCGCGCAACCTGCGGGAGTGCTATGAGCATTTGGCCGAGCGGGCCGTGGGCGAGGAGGATCTGCGCACCGTGATGGCCTTCGCGGAGCGCATTCTGGAATGCCCCATGGAGACCATTGCGGGCGTTCCGGAGACCCTGGAATACCTGGCCGCGCGGCACGATCTGACGCTCTTCACCAAGGGCAACCCCGAAGAGCAGAAGCTGAAAATCGACCGCTCCGGGCTGGCGCGATTCTTCCGCCACACCGCCATCGTGAAGGAAAAAGATACCGCCGCTTACCAGCGCCTGGTGGAGGAGCGGCGGCTCGACCCGGCGCGCACCTGGATGGTGGGTAACAGCCCGAAGTCGGACATCAATCCCGCCATGGAGGCCGGCCTCAACGCGGTCTTCATTCCGCATGCGCACACCTGGGTGCTGGAGAAGCAGGAGATTCGTCCCGGCGCCGGAAAATTGCTTTCGTTGGAAGGGTTCGCGGAACTGAGAAAGCACTTCTAACTATTAATTAAGTACGCCATGACGGCTCGTGTGAGAATGTAATTTGCAAGAGCTTCCTGGTTTCACAGCCGATCTGGCCGGCCAATCGGTGCTGGTGACCGGCGCCGGCGGCTACATAGGGTCGGCATTGGTGAAGGCCATCGCGGCCGCCGCGCCCAATTGCATCGTGCTGCTCGATGCTTGCGAGCAGAACCTGTTCGAGATCTCGCGCTCGGTCCCGGGCGAAGCTGTCCTGGGCAGCGTCACCGACGCGGCGCTGCTCGACGATCTGTTCGACCGCTTCCACCCGCGATTCGTGTATCACGCAGCGGCCTTCAAACAGGTGCCGCTGCTGGAGCAGAACCCGTTCGCCGCCATCCACAACAACGCCATCGGAACCTACACGCTGGCGGAGGCTATTCTCCGCCACGGCCCGGCGCGCCTGACGCTGGTTTCCACCGACAAGGCGGTGAACCCGCACAGCATCATGGGCGCCTCCAAACGGATCGCGGAACTGGTGGTGGTATCGCTCTCGACCGCGCAGTGTCCCATGAACGCGGTACGCCTCGGGAATGTAATGGGCTCGACCGGCAGCGTGATCCCCATCTTTCGGCAGCAGATTGCGGACCGCGAGCCGGTCACCGTCACCGGGCGCGAGGCGACACGGTATTTCATGCAGCTCGCCGGCGCGGTCGAGGCCATTCTAGCCTGCGGGGCGGCGGAATGCGCAGGCCGGATTCTGCTGCCAGATCTGGGCGCGCCGGTGCGCATCGAGGACCTGGCGCGGTCGCTGATCGGCGACGCCCAACTGCCCATCCGGTTTACCGGCCTGCGTCCGGGCGACAAGCTGGCGGAAGATCTGCTGCTCGCGAGTGAAGTGCGGGAGGGGACAAGCGGCCCGCTCGCGATCCTCCGCACCCCCGCGCTCGATCCCGCCGTACTCGATGCTATGATCGAGCCCCTGCGATCCGCCCGCACGCGGGACGCGTTACTTTCGGCGGTGAGCGCGCTGGTCCCCGAATACTCGCTCCAATGTCGATCCCAGGTGTGCCGATGAAACGCAAGATCGCCGCCGTCACCTCTTCGCGCGCCGATTACAGCCATCTCTACTGGCCGCTCCGCGAACTGGCCGCGCATCCGGAGATCGACTTGAAAATCGTGGCGATGGGTCCGCACCTGTCGCCCGAATTCGGCCATACCGCCGACGAAATCGAGAAGGCCGGATTCCCCATCGACGCGCGCATCGAGTGCCTTCTCAGCTCCGATACCGACGTGGGCATGGCCAAGACCATCGGGGTGGCCACCCTCGGCCTGGCCGACTGCCTGGGGCAAATGCGTCCCGACCTGCTGTTGCTCATTGCCGACCGCTATGAGATGCTGGCGCCCGCGTCCGTGGCCCTCGCGCTGCGCATTCCGGTGGCGCACATCGAGGGGGGCGAGATCAGCGAAGGCGCCATCGACAATGCCGTTCGCAATGCCCTCACCAAATTGAGCCACGTACATTTCACGTCCACCGAGCAGGCGCGCGCACGCGTCATCGCGATGGGCGAAGAAGCGTGGCGCGTGCATCGCGCCGGAGCGCCTTCGCTCGACCACCTGCGCCGCAGCGCGCTGGCCGATACGCCGGTCGCCAAACCCAATGTGCTGGTGGCGTACCACCCCACCACCATCGCGCGCGATACCATTCGCGAAGCCGACGCCCTGTTCGCGGCGCTCGCATCCGTCCGCGGCCATTTTCTCTTCTGCTATCCGAATGCCGACGCCGGCAGCCGCGCGCTGATTGCCCGTGCCAAGGAATTTCTCGATCGCCGCGGCGATGGCCAGGTGC
Organism: uncultured Solibacteraceae bacterium; assembly: GCA_964487165.1. Classification (GTDB taxonomy): domain Bacteria; phylum Acidobacteriota; class Terriglobia; order Bryobacterales; family Bryobacteraceae; genus PALSA-129. The sequence goes on from CAZARO010000121.1 coordinate 5,137, forward strand.
TGGTAAACCTCGACCCCATCGCCTACTGGAGCCTGCTGCGCTCCGCCGATCTCCTGCTCGGCAACTCGAGCAGCGGAATCATGGAAGCCGCGTCGTTCGAGATTCCCGCGGTGAACGTCGGAATCCGCCAACGCGGCCGCGAGCACGGGCGCAACGTGCTGGATGCCGACGCCGGCGTTGAGTCCATTCTGGCCTGCGTCGCGACCGCGACCGGCGCGGACTTTCGCGCATCGCTGGCGGGCATGGAGAACCCCTACGGAGACGGCCACGCGTCCGAACGGATTGCCGCCGTGCTGGCGTCGATACCTCTGGGTGAGGAGCTGCTAATTAAGAGATGAGAATTCCGCTTTCCGCGCCGGATATCGTGGAGTCCGATATCGAGTCCGTGGTCGAAGTCCTGCGTACTCCGCGCATCAGCCTCGGCCCGAAGCTGGAGGAATTCGAAGCGGCGTTCGCCCGCTACGTGGACGTGCCGCACGCCGTGGCGCTCAGCTCGGGAACCGCCGGGCTGCATCTCGGCCTGCTGGCGCTCGGCATCGGCGAAGGCGACGAAGTGATTCTGCCATCGTTCACGTTCATCGCCGCCGCCAACGCCGTTCTGCACGCCCGCGCTACGCCGGTATTCGTGGATGTGGAGGCGCGCTCGCTGAATCTCGATCCCGAAAAAGTGGAGCGGGCAGTCACGCCGCGCACCCGCGCCATCCTCGCGGTACACACCTTCGGAGTCCCGGCCGAGATGGCTCCCCTGCTGGCCATCGCGCAGAAGCACGGCCTGCGCGTGATTGAGGATGCCTGCGAGGCCATCGGCGCGGAATACCGCGGGCAGCGCGTGGGCGGACTGGGCGATCTGGGCGTGTTCGCGTTCTATCCCAACAAGCCCATCACCACCGGGGAAGGCGGCATGGTGACCACCCGCGATACACGCGTGGCCGGCGCCATCCGCGCCCTACGCAATCAGGGACGCAGGCCGGACGATGGCTGGCTGGATCACTCGCTGCTCGGGTACAATTTCCGCATCTCGGAGATGAACTGCGCGCTGGGCCTGGCGCAGATGCGCCGGATTGACGAAATTCTCGCGCTGCGGGCAGCTGCCGCGGCCCGCTACGCCGAGGAATTGCGAGGGATCGCGAATGTCACCCTGCCGCTGGACTCCATCGAGAACGGGAAGCTCTCGTGGTTCGTATACGTGGTGCGGGTGGCGAACCGCGACGCCATCGCCCGCGCGCTAATCGAACGCGGCATCGGCTGCGGGAAGTATTTCGCGCCGCTTCATCGGCAGCCGCTGTTCGCGCCCTACTCAAATCGCGGCGACGATTTCAGCGTCACGGAAAGAGCTTCCGAGCAGACTCTGGCGCTGCCGTTTTTCACTCGCATCGCCGCCCATCAGATCGCCGAGGTCTGCCGCAGCTTTCACGATTCCTGAGCTGTGGACCGGGTGCGCTGGAACATTTCACTGAGTTCTGCGGCGAGCGAGTTGAGCGTGCGAGCCTGATCGCCAAATTGATTGGCGCGGCTGGCCCCTTCTTCGGCGTTGGCGGCCGTCGATTGGATCGCCTGGTTCATCTGTGCCGCCGATGCGTTGATCCGGGCAATGCCCTGGCTCTGTCTTTCGGATGCCAGCGCCACCAGTTGTACCAGTTCGTCCACCTTCTGCGTACTGGCGGTGATGACCTTCAATTTCTCCGCCACCTCCCTGGTAACGGAAACGCCCTGCTGTCCGGCGCGCATCGATTTCTGGATCTTTTCGGAGGTTTCCCCGGCGGCATCGCTGCAACGGCGGGCAAGATTGCGGACCTCGTCTGCCACCACGGCGAATCCGAGGCCGGCTTCCCCGGCGCGAGCCGCCTCAACCGCGGCGTTCAGAGCCAGGATATTCGTCTGGAACGCGATTTCGTCGATGATCTTGTTGATCTTTACGACGTCGGCGCCCGCCGCCTGGATTTGGCCCATGGTATCGGTCATGGCGGCAATCTGCACCGCCCCGGCCTCGGCAACACTGCGGGCTTGCGCGGCGACCTGCTTGAGAGCACTGGAATGATCCAGATTCCCTTGCGCCATACCGCCCATCTCGGCCAGCGAAGTGGCCACTTGTTCATTGGATGCCGCTTGTTGTTTGGCTTCCGCCGCCAACTGCCGGCTGGTAGCGGAAACCTGCTCCGCGGCGGCAGACACCTCGCCCGAAGCGTGGTTCAGGTCCCGTATGATGCGATCGGTGCGGCGGGTCAGACTGTTGGCCACGAAATACCAGGCGGCACAACCGCATAGAAGAATACCCGCCCCCATCGCCAGCAGGATGACCGTGCCACTGCTGGAGATGCGATCGACGGCGGTAACCGTCTCATGCAGTTCCGCCTCGGGGACGCTCACGCCGATCACCCAGTCCCATGGCTTGAAATATTTGAGGCGCGCGACCTTCGGAAAAGTGCCGGTATCCGCCTGGTTGCGGAAGAGATATCGGTGGGTCGCCATCTGGTCGGCACTGAGAGCCACGGCCTTGCGGCAGATGTCCTGGGCGAACAGATTTCCCCCGCTGTCGCGGAGGTCCCAGAGATTCTCACCGTCGCGTTTGCCTTCCTGGGATACGACGTAATGTCCCTGTGTGGATCCCGTTGCATTCAGGACAAAAAGGTATCCGGTGTGCCCGACCTTGGTGCCCATAATGGCGCGGCGCAGGGGTTCCGTCGCAATCGCCTCCGGTACACCGACATAGAGCATCCCGGCCACGTTCCGGCCGTCCATTAAGGGCTGATAGGCGGCCATGTACCAGGCGTTTACCACGAAGGCGCGGCCGACAAATGTGTCGCCGCGGAGAATGGTGGAGATTACCGGGTTCGGCTGCCCATCCGCCCCGGTAGCAGGGATGAACGTCCCGATAGCGCGCTTCCCATCGTCACCGACGACATTGGTTGCCACCCGCAGCATGTCCCCCTGGGCATTGATGCGTTGGAATAGCGTACTGGTGGCCTTGGTAAGTTTCCGGACGGCATCCACCACGGGGACTTCCGCCCCCGTGTCACGCACCTGCCCCAGCCATGTCCCGCCAATGGAGACTTTGGGGAGCGAGACCGTGGACACCGCCTTGGTGAACTGGTTGCGCGCCTCCCAACTCACGGCGTCCCCTGCGGCCAACTGCATGGCGCCCGCTTGATCCATGAGAACTTTCGCGGAATAGAGGTTCTCGCGGACCTGGTGTTCCAGCGCAGTGCGGCTGTCATCGCACAATCTGTAGACCCCCTCGGCGATGTGATCGAGGTCCGCTTCGGCCCCGTGCAGACATCCGGCGTAGGCGATTTCCTGCAGCTGCTGGTGGTTGTGCCACATTACCGAGCCGAAAAGAAGCAGCGGGCCGGCGGTCAAAGCGATGCCGAGAATCAGCAACGTGTCACGAAAACTCCTGCTCCGTGTGCGCATAACGAGTTCTTTGCAAGCCTCCAGAGAGAAGATCGGCCGGCTCGCGGCGCAACTTTATGGCCGCGCGGGCCCAAAGGTGATTAACAACTTTGAGGGGATTGGCGTTGTTCGGCGGCAAAACCGCTACCTTCGGCCGCGGCTCAGTAACACGCCCACTGATTCGGGTAGCACCCGGCGACCAAGGTCCAACAAAACCTGCCGGGCTGCCGTTCTATAATGACGGGCTATGAGACGTGCGTGGATTTTGTTGGCATTGGCGCTGCCGCTCGGGGCGCAATCCGGAATCGACTGGGACCACCAGAAGACCGAAATCCTCAAGTATTATCGCGAACTTGTGCAGATCGACACGCGGGCTGGCAATGAGACCAAAGCCGTCGAGTACCTGCGGCGGGTACTCGAAGGCGATGGCATCCCGACTAGGACCTTCGCCCAGGATCCGGCGCGCGCCAACCTGGTGGCGCGCCTCAAGGGCAATGGATCGAAACGGCCGCTGCTAATCCTGGCGCACACCGACGTGGTCGGCGTGCAGATCGAGAAGTGGCCGCTGGACCCGTTCGGCGCAATTATTAAGGATGGCTACGTGTGGGGACGCGGCTCGGTGGACGATAAGCCCGTACTGGCCGCCAACCTGATGACCATGCTGCTGCTGAAACGCAATCACGTGGCGCTCGACCGCGACATCATCTTTCTGGCGGAGTCAGGCGAAGAGGCCGACACCACTGGCGTGGGCATCAATTACATGGTGGGCCAGCATTACGATGAGATCGACGCAGAGTATTCGCTGACCGAAGGCGGCGGCGCGTCCATTGAGGACGGCAAGGTGGTGACCATGAACATCGGCACGGCGGAGAAAGTGCCCGCGCGGGTGCGGCTGGTGGCCACCGGAACATCGGGCCACGGATCGGTGCCGCGCATGGACAATTCGCTGATTCACCTAGGCGCGGCGGTCGACAAGGTGGGCCGCTGGCAGACGCCCATGCGGCTGAACGACACCACGCGCACCTATTTCGAGAAACTGGCGACCATCAGCACCCCCGAGAAAGCG
>CAZARO010000122.1:0-9547 GCA_964487165.1 uncultured Solibacteraceae bacterium
CGAAGTGCGGGGGTTATTCTTTTATAAGAGAAAGATCTCCGTCGCCATGCAGAACAGCGATTTTCGGAAGACCGACGTGCAGAGCACGCTGGTTTACGCGGCGGACCCACATTGATCGCATTGCAGAACCCGCCGGAGACCGCGCTGGATTTCGCCGAGCTGGTGAAGGAACACCAGTCGATGGTCTTCAGTGTGTGCTGGCACTTTCTGCACAATCGCGACCAGGCGGAAGATGTGGCGCAGGAGGTGTTCCTGGGGCTGCATCGCAATATGGCGAGTATACAATCGGCCGCGCATGCCGGCCACTGGCTGCGCAAGGTGGCGGTACAGCGCGCGATCGACGCCGGCCGGCGGCGCTTCCGGCATCCGCAAGTGGCGCTGGCGGATGTGGCGGAGCCGGTGGCGCAGGCAGCGGTCCGCGACCCCATGCTGGGCGAGACACTGCGGCGGCTGATCGCGACGCTGCCGGAGACGCCCAGGATGGTGATGATTTTGCGGTATCAGGAGGACCTGGATCCGGCGGAGATCGGCCAGGTGATGGAGATGCCGGTGGCAACGGTAAAAAGCCACCTGCAGCGTTCGCTGGCGCTGCTGCGCGAGAAGTTGGCGCGGCGCGGTTTGAGGGAAGAGAAATGGACTGGCTAGAACAGGAATTGAAGGGAGCGCTTTCGCGGAAAGAGCCGCCGTCGGACTTCGCCCGGCGGGTGACGCGCCGCGCGGAGAGGCCGGTATACCAATGGCCGCGATGGCTGGCGGCTGCGGCCGCGGTGGTGCTGTTTGCCGGGGCCGGGTTGGGATACCGGCAATACCGCGGCGAGATGGCCAAAGAGCAGGTGATGCAGGCCTTCAGGATCGCCTCCGTCAAGGTGAATCGGATTCAGACGCACGTGCTGGAGGGTGGGAAGTGAGAGTGAATCCCGCTTCCCGAGTGCCGCTCGGCGAACGGCGCGCTGGCTGCCATCCTGTCGGGCATGGCTCGTTCGGGCCACCCAAGGGGGATGAAAACCCTCGTGGGGCAGGCAATCGTGCCTGCAGGCCGGCTTTCCAGCCGGCCCGGCTGGGCACAGCCAGGATTGGCTGCCCCACAGAGCTGCCACGGCAGGTTTTCGACCGTGCCACACGGTTCCTGATTCTGGCAGCGTTCTCAGTAGCGCTCGCCAGCGCCCAGCAGTTCCAGTTCAATCTGGATCATCTGGCGTCCAAGGCGTCGGAGACGGTGGACATTTCGCTCAACGGATCGATGCTGCAGTTCGCGGCGAAATTTCTGGACGCCAAAGATCCGGACCAGAACAAAGTCAAGAAGCTGATTGGCGGGCTGGAGGGAATCTACGTCAAGTCGTTCGAGTTCCAGAAAGCGGGGGAGTGGTCGCCCGCCGACCTGGAAGCCATCCGCAAGCAATTGAAAACGCCCGAATGGTCGAAAATTGTGGGCCGAAGAAGCACGACGGAGGGCGAGACCGACGAGATCTACCTGCGCACCGAGAACGGCAAGATCAGCGGGGTGGCGATTCTGGTGGCGGAGCCGAAGGAACTGACGGTGGTAAATATCGCCGGCCCGGTGGACCTGGATTCCCTGGCCGAACTGGGCGGCCATTTCCACATTCCCAAGGTGGACGTGGGGAAGCAGAAGTAGTATTCACCGCCGAGACGCAAGCCGCCAGCCTTTCGACCGTGCCATACACTAGGAATGTCGGGGCTAACGACATTCTGGTATGAGCATTGCGCGGAAAGGATGGCAGAGCAGGGCGGCGTACGGCGGGTTGCTGGCGGCGGCGTTCGTCCTCGCCTGGCTGGGCAGCTACCGCTTTTTCCGCTCGCAACTGGATAACGCCGCCTACGACGCCATGTTCCGGCTTTACCGGCCGCAGCCGTGGCAACCGCAATCGGCCATCCTGGCGATCGACGAAGGCACCCTGGCCAAGTATGGCGGGATGACGCACATCCGCAAGCCGCTGGCCGACGCCTTGCGATTGCTCGCCGCCGTCCACCCCAGCGCGGTCGCGATCGACGTTACGCTCACCGACCAGGGCGATAACGCGGCCGACGATCTGGCCTTGCAGCAAGCCTTTTGTGCCACTCCCCGCCTGGTGCTTTCCTCCTTATTGATGGACGATCCGGTCCGCTGGGAAGATCCCAAACCCGAATTCGCGCGCTGCGCCGCGGCCATCGGCCACGTGCACGCCGAACCGGACGATAACGACTCCGTGACGCGCTCCATTTCAATCGAAAAATACATCGGCCGCGACCGTCGATGGGCGTTGGCGATGGAGGCGTACCGGTTGAGCCGCGGTGCGCCGGTACCGCTCGAACGGCAAGGCGGCTACGATACCGGCGACGTGCAAGTGGGCGGCGTGGCGATTCCCGCAAGACGCACCGACGATGGCAGAGTGATGCGGGTGCGCTACGCTCCGCCGGGCGTGACCATCCTAAAAATATCGCTGCAACGCCTCCTTGAGAATCCCTCTCTCGCCACACAATTCGGCGGGAAGGCCGTCTTCGTGGGTGTTACCGCCGAGACCCTGGTCCGCGACCGCCTTTTCACGCCCTATGCGTTCGGGCGGAGCACCACGGGAATCGAGATCAACGCCAGCGCCTTCGAAACCATCGCGCAAAAGCTCTTCATTACGGACGTCGGGGAGCAATGGGTGCTGCTATTCAGCCTGGCGCTGGTGCTGGCGGCGGGACTTTCCTTCCGCTATCTGCCGGGATGGTGGGGCTATGCCGGCGGTGCGGCGGTGCTGCTGGCGTCGCTCGTGACACCTTATATATGCTTCACCCAGCGGAAGGTTTTCTCGCTGGCGACACCGCTCGCAGCCGCCACGCTAGGCAACTTGGCGGCGGCGATGTATTACCACCTGGTGGTGCGGCGCGCCTGGCGGCTGGAGCTATCCACGCGCGAACGGTATCAGCAGGCGATGCATTTTGTGACGCACGAGATGCGCACGCCGCTATCGGCCATCCAAGGTTCCAGCGAGCTGATTTCCAAGTACGCGCTCACGGAAGAGAAGCGCAAACAGGTGGCCGATTTGATCAACTCCGAATCCAAGCGCCTCGCGCGCATGGTGGAAGTCTTCCTCCACGTGGAGCGGCTCACGGCCGGGCAGATGGAACTCAAGCACGAGTCCATAGCCGTCCAGCAACTGGTGGAGATATGTGTAACGCGCGTTCGTCCGGTAGCGGAGCGCAAGCGCATCGCCATCACGGTGAAACCTGTAGAAGGTGAGTTACGGTTGAGCGGCGACCGCGAGCTTATGGAGTACGCCTGCTACAATCTACTTACTAATGCAGTGAAATATTCGCCTCAGCGGACCGAGGTCACAGTAACTGCGGGGGGCGGACAGGGGCACATCCGGATTGCCGTCCAGGACCAGGGGATCGGCATGGATTCAAAAGAAGTGAAACAAATCTTCCATAAGTTTTACCGGACCAAGAAAGCCGAGGAATCGGGGGAATCGGGCACCGGAATCGGGTTGTCGATCGTCCAACAGATCGTGGAACAGCATGGCGGGCAGATCGAGGTGACGAGCCACCCAGGCGAAGGTTCCTGTTTCACGCTGGTGCTGCCGGCCTTCGTGCCCGCGCCGGCTCCCAGTTCCGCGGAACGACATTAATGCAGAGACTCTTATTAGTAGAAGACGATCCGGCGCTGCAGTTCACCATTCAGACCGCGCTGGAAGCCAACGGCTACCGGGTGGAAGCAGTTTCCACCACGGGCGATGCCATGGACCGGCTGGCGGACGAAGCTTACCCGATTGTGGTGACGGACATTTATATCGACGAACGGACCGGGCTGGACGTGCTGGATGCGGCCAAGCGCAAAGATCCGTTGTGTGCGGTAATTCTGATGACCGGCCGCGGCACCATAGAGACCGTGATGGCCGCCACGCGCGGGGGCGCGTTCGATTATATTGCCAAGCCCTTCGAGCTCGACGTCTTGCTGGACGCCATCTCACGCGCGGAACTGACCCGCGACGGCGGGGATGACGAGGCCGAGGAAGAGGAGCTGCCCGAGACCGAAATGATCGGCATCTCGCCCGGAATGGTGGAGGTGTACAAGACCATTTCGAAGACGGCCCCCACCGATGCCACGGTAATTATCGAAGGCGAGACGGGCACGGGCAAGGACCTGGTGGCGCGCATGCTTCATCGCTTCAGCCCGCGCAAGGACCAGGCGTTCGTGCCCGTGGATTGCGGCTCCATCGCGCCTTCGCTGCTCGAAAGCGAGCTGTTCGGCGCCATGCGCGGGGCCTTCACGGGGGCCGACCGCGACCGCGTGGGAGTCTTCGAAGCGGCCAACCGCGGTACGGTATTCCTGGACGAAATCGGCGACATCGAGCAGAATTTCCAACTGGCGCTGCTGCGATTTCTGGAGAGCCACGAAATCCGCCCGGTGGGCGCGTCGCGGTCGAAGACGGTGGACGTGCGCGTACTCGCCGCCACCAATCGCGACTTACAGCGCATGGTGCAAGAGGAGAAGTTCCGCGAAGATTTGTGGCACCGGCTGAACGTGGTCCGGATCGTGCTGCCGCCGCTACGCGAGCGCCGCGGGGACATTCCGCTGCTGGCGCAGTTCTACGCGCACAAATACAACGGCCGGTACAACCGCGAAGTGAAACTCATGGATTCCGGAGTCCGAGCGTTGCAGGACTTCACGTGGCCGGGCAACGTGCGGCAGTTGCAGCACGTGATCGAGCGGCTGACCATCCTGGCGAGCCGCATCGACGGGGAAACGGTGCACGATGCGCTGACCACCATGGAGTCGCGCGAAAAGTCGGTGGAGACGCTGGCGGACGCGGAAGAGGATCAGATTCGGCGTGTGCTGGCGGCCACGGGCGGGAATAAGAGTAAGGCGGCGCAGATTTTGGGGATCGAGCGGAAGACCTTGTATCGCAAGCTGGAGAGGATGAAGTTGTGAGGGGAGCTGTCAGCGGTCAGCTTGTGATATTGTTCGGTTGATGGCCACGATCAAAGACGCTACGCTGAACGCAATGGCTTTTGCGCGGGAAGCTCTCGGGCTGGAGCGGACCGAAAATTTGCAACTTGAAGAGATTGAGTCCGCGCAAGAAGGTATGGACTCTGTCTGGCGCATCACTCTGAGCATGCCCGAGACCCAAGCCACAAATCCTCTGGTGGCCCTCGGCTTTCGGCGCATGTATAAGACTTTCACCGTGATGAAATCTACTGGCGAAGTCCTTTCAATGAAGATTCGCGAATTGTCATCATAAGCGAAATGCTGGATACTGCCGGCTTAGTCGAAAAGCACCGAGCGAGAGGCGTTGTCATAGATGCCAACCTGCTTGTCCTCTATTTGGTTGGAACGGTCAATAGAAGGCGCATCCTGAATTTCAAACGAACGGCAAGTTTCAGCATTGAGGACTACGATTCGCTTCTGCGCCTCATAGTCTGGTTCGGCACGGTTGTCGTGACGCCGCATGTGCTCAGTCAGGTAAGCGACCTGACGGATCTGAGCGGCCACGAACTCGTCGAAGTTCGCTAGGCCTTCAAGCAAATGGTGGAGCGCGTCGATGAGTGGTTTGACGCCAGTCGAATAGTGGTTGCGGATGCCACGTTTAAGCGGTTCGGATTGACTGACGCCGCCCTCGCCACTGTCAGTTCCCGCGGGCTTTTGGTGCTGACCGCCGATGCTCACCTCCAGCGGGCACTGCAGGAACGGGATATAGATTCACTGAATTTCAACCACGTGCGGCTGCTCGGGTGGTGAGCCCAAAGGGCAATCAGGCGGCCGTCCCACCGTACTCCAGCACCACCACCGTGATGTCGTCCGATTGCGGCGCGCCTTCGGTGAATGCCACGACGTCTGCCTGAATGGCGTCGTGAATCGCGCTGCAGGATTCCCCGGCGTGCGCGGTGAGCGTGGCGTTCAGGCGCTTCTTGCCGTAGAATTCACGATTTTGATTCTGGGCTTCGGTCACTCCGTCGCTGTAGATGACCACGCGGTCGCCGGGGGCCAATTGCAGCGATTCCACCGTGAACTCGGCGCCTTCCATCAGGCCCACGGGCATGCCCGTGGCTTCCAGTTCGATGCGCCCGCCGCCGGAGCGAATCACGATCGGCGGACATTGCGCGGCATTGACGTAGCTGAACATGCCGTCGTCGTGCAGCAAGCTATAGAACAACGTGGCGTACTTCTCGCCGCCAGTGCGGTCGAGGAGGAACTGATTCAGGCGCACCACGCGGCGCATTAGCCCTTCGGGAACGCCCGTGGCGGTGATCAACGCGCCTTGCAGCAGGGACGCCAGCAGCGCCGAGCCCACGCCTTTGCCCGACACGTCGGCCACCACGACGCACCAGCAGCGCGGGTCCACCGCGGTGACGTCGTAATAGTCGCCGCCCACTTCCCGCGAGGCCATGCTGCTGCCGGCGGCGCGCATCCATCCGGTCGACGGCAGTTGTCTCGGCAACAGGCTCTGCTGGATGGTCCGCGCCAGTTGCAACTCCTCCTCGAGCTGCTGTTTGGCCCGCTCTTCCACCAGCAAGCGCGCGTTTTCGAGCACGGTGGAAGCCTCGATAGCGAGGGTTTGGAGCAGTTCCCGATTCCCGCCGGTCAGGTCTGCCGCGGTGAGCCGCGAATCCATGTACAGCACCCCGACGGTCTCGCTTCCGGTGGAGAGCATGCTGGTGGAATCGCCCTGTCCGGTGCGGATGCGGACCAGGGGAACGCAAATCACGCTACGCAATTCCAGGTCGGCGATACTGTTTTGCGGGCGGGTTTCGTCGCTGCCGAGAGGGTCGAAATTCATGGAAAGGAGTTCGCGCCGGTGTTGCAGGGCGCGGTGCAACACGGCGCGTGGTACGCGCAGGTCGCTGTCGTGCAGGTCGTGCCCGCGCTTATGCCGCGCCACGCGGGTGTCCAGCCCGTTGGTGTTGCGCAGCATCAGAAAACCGCGCTCGGCCCCGGTGATAGTCAACGCCGTATCGACCACCGACGCTAGCACTTCGTCCACCGAGAAAGAGCTTTGCAGGGTACGCGCCAGGTCGAGGATGGCGCGCAGCTTTCCCAGGTTGCCGCCCACGGCGTGGGGCGAAGCGGACGTATCGGTCGCGCCCATTTGATCCACCAGGCGTTTCAACTCGGCGCCATCCAGGACGAAGATGAGCTGGTAGGAATCCTGCGCGCCCAGTTCGATGCGGTCGGAATTCTTCAGCACGTGGCGGGTAATTCGCTTGCCGTTGACGTAGGTGCCGTGGCGGCTGCCGCAGTCTTCCACGACGTATTCGCCGTGCTCAGTCAGGATGCGGGCGTGCGTGCGCGAGGCGCGGGTGTCGCGGATGATGAGGTCGCTATCCGGCTGCCGCCCGATGCGGAAGGGCACGGGATCGATGTGTACGCGCGTGCGATGGCCGTTGGGATCGACGACCATGAGCGATGCGGGCGGGGCGGCGGGCGTGGCAGCGGACACGGGTTCCACCTAGGCGCGCCGCGAACGCGTCCGCGCGGCGGCCGGCTTGGGCTGATCGGGCGGCTGGCTGCGAATGGCTTCCACTTCCCGCGCGCGCAGTGTCTGGCAATGGGCACAGTAGCCGCCCACCTCGGTGCGCGCCAGCAGGACCTGGAATCCGAAGTGGCTCTCGATCTGCTTGCGCAGGCGCTGCAGCGGTTCGCCGAAGAATTCTTCCACCTTGCCGCAGCGCAGGCAAATGACGTGCGCGTGCTCCTGCTTCAGGCGGGTCTCGTAATAGTGCTGGTCGCCGCCGTAATGCATGAGGTCGAGCTCGTCCACCAGGCCGCCGGCCTTCAGCATTTTCAGGGTGCGGTACACGGTGACGCGATTCAGCTTGGGATCTTTCTCCTTGGCCATCTGGAAGAGGCGCTCGGCATCCAGATGCTCCCCGGTCTTATCGATCAATTCGAGCAGAATCTGCCGCTGGCGCGTGAGGCGGACACCCCGCTGTTTCAACGATCCTTCAATCGATTCGCCGGGCATAGGTGAGGGACCTTCCAATTCTAACAGGGTCGGGGAGCATTAATTCATCGGGAAGGCCGCCGGAGGTGCGGACAGATCTTCTTCATGCCTTTGGGCTGGCGATGGCGGCACCGCAGCATTTCTTGTACTTCTTGCCACTGCGGCAAGGGCAGTAATCGTTACCGCTGATCTTCGGCGGCAGGCGCGGTTTGGCTTCCGGCATGGCATCGGCGGCGCGCATCAGCTTTTCAAGGTCTGTGATGTCTTCGAAGTTATCGGGCTCCACCCCTACAATCACTTGCCAACCGCGTTTGCGGGCAAAATCGACAATCTCCTCTGCCTTCTCGGCCGATCGCACGCGGACCACAGCCGGCCGCTTGTGGGTTCCTAATTTCGCCACTCTGGCCTCCTTTGTTTCAAGTTTCCTGCAGATGCTCGCTTTGAAGCCCCATTGAATCACACCGCGTGGCTGCGCGCGAGCCCGTTCCGGCGGCGTACCCGAAGGCCGCTACTGCGGATACTTCCCCGTCACTTTGCGGCAGAAACCATGGAAGCGGTGGAACCATTGCGTTTCCGGCAGGAACATGAAAGGACATTCGCCCGCCACCACCGAGATCCCGTTGGCTTCGCAAAAGTTCACCGCGCCGCAACTCACCGCGCCGGTTCCCGCACCGCGATACATCCAAATCCGCCGGATGCCCGCGGCGTGGCATTCGCGCACCACCTGGCCGGTGACGGCCGGCCGGGTCATCAGCAGTGCCGTCTCCACGGCGGGCTCAATGTCCGCGACGTGAGCATAGCAGCGCTGGCCGGCCACTTCAGCGACTTCGGGGTTCACCGGCACGACGTCGTATTCGCGGCGCCGGAACTCCTGAAACAGGGCGCGCGTGAAATCCTCCGGGTTGCGGGAGACACCGACCATCGCCAGGCGCTTCTCGCCCAGAAATTCCTGGATCTGCGTAAGGGTCGTCATGATGCAGTTTCCATTTCAGATACCACTATCCTGAATAACACGTGCGGACCCGCGATGCAAAGGGGGACACAACGGATCTTCGCTAGAGGTGACATCCGGTGGCACGGGCTTCAGCCCGCGATACAATCGACGCGTGACGCTCTTCGGACCGCTGCATCTCGCTTTATTGGCCGCGATCGCCCTGGTGGGGTTCCTGCTGGTGCAGTTGTGCCGCCGGCTGGAGCGGGCCCGGCGTCCGGTGCGGCTGCTGCTGGGCATCGGGCTGGCGCTCAATGAGCTGGTGTGGTGGCGATTCCGCTACTCCCACGAAGGCGTCCATTTGTGGAATCTGCCGCTGCAATTATGTGACGTCACCCTGTGGATGACCGCGCTGGCATGCATCGCGCTGACGCCGGCGCTGGTGGAGTTCGCCTACTTCGCGGGCTTGGCCGGCGCGGCGATGGCGCTACTCACCCCGGATCTCTGGCAGCCGTGGCCGAAATATCCGGCGATCTATTTCTTCGTGGCCCATGGCGGAATCGTGGTGGGAATCGCGGTGTTAGTGGTAGGGCGCGTGGCTCCTCTGCGGAGCGGCGCGGTCTGGCGGGCCTTCGGCATGCTGCTGGGGTACGCGGTCTTAGTCGGCGCGTTCAACGCCATCGCGAAGACG
>CAZARO010000123.1:0-9522 GCA_964487165.1 uncultured Solibacteraceae bacterium
TCACAACAGGAACCATCAAAAATGATTTTTATCTAGTGAATGGCCAAAGCCGAGGCGGCGGCCTGAAAGGCCGCCTGCAGGCACGATTGCCTGCCCCACTGGGCTTCTCGAAGTTTCAGACTCCATGCATAAGGCGTCAGGGGAGCTGAAAGCTGTGCCTCCTCCCGGCAAAGAGGAATACAATGATCCCATGCCGGTCGAACGTCGCACTTTCCTTCAAGCATTCGGAACCGCCGGGCTGCTTGGCCTGGCCTCTGCCCGGGAACAAAAAGCCCAGGAGCAAACCGCCCGCGCCACCCGCGCCCTGCCCGTCCCCAAGATCAAAGACATCAGCGTGATCGAGTGCCAGCCCGAAGGCGTGCGGCTTACCGTGGTCAAGATCACCACCGATCAGGACGGCCTTTACGGCTACGGCTGCGCCACTTTCACCCAACGCGCCGACCTGGTCAAGCCCGCCGTGGAGCGCTACCTCAAGCCGTTCCTCATGGGCAAGGCCACGGACCGCATCGAAGACATCTGGCAATCCTGCTACGACAGCTCCTATTGGAAAAACGGCCCGGTGCTGAACAACGCCATCAGCGGAATCGACCAGGCGCTGTGGGATATCAAGGGCCGGCAGGCCGGTATGCCGGTGTATCAACTGGCCGGCGGCAAATGCCGCGAGGCGGCGGCAGCATACGCGCATGCCGATGGACCCGAGTATCCGGCGGTGGTGGAATCGGCGAAGCGGTATATGGCCCAGGGATTTCGCCACGTGCGCGTGCAGGTGGGCTTGCCCGGCATGTCGGGCTACGGCAGCGGGCGCGGCGCCGCCACCGCCGCGACCCTGCTGAAACCGCTCACCGACAAGCCGATGTTCGAGCCCGCTTACCAGGCCCGCCGCGCGCTCAAGCTCCTGGAAGTCTGCCGCCAGGAGTTAGGCGAAGAGGTGGAATTGCTGCACGACATGCATGAGCGCCTGACGCCCAACCTGGCGGTGCAATTCTGCAAAGACGCCGAAAAGTTCAAGCTCTTTTTCCTGGAAGATCCGCTCTCGCCCGAGGACCTCGCTTACTTCCGGCAGATCCGCCAGCAATGCTCCAGCCCCATCGCCATGGGAGAGCTCTTTAACAGCCCGCACGAGTGGACGCCGCTCATTAGCGAGCGCCTGATCGATTACATCCGCGTGCATGTTACGCAAGCCGGCGGCTTCTCGCCCTCGCGTAAGATCGCGATTCTGGCGGAGTCATTCGGAGTGAAGACCGCGTGGCACGGTCCGGGCGATGTGTCGCCCATCGGGCACATGGCCAACGTCACGCTGGACGTGGTGAGCTACAACTTCGGGGTTCAGGAATACTCGCCCTTCGGTCCGCGCACGCAGGAGATCTTCCATGGCTGTCCGGAAATGCGGGACGGCTATCTATGGGTGAGCGAGAAGCCCGGCTGGGGTATCGAGGTCGACGAAAAGGCCGCTGCCAAGGCGCCCTTCACCGACCGCAACGGCCTGAACGGCGGCTGGGGAGAAATCCGCAAGGCGGATGGCACGGTGATCAAACAGTAAACTTCGAGAAGCTAACTAGCCAAGGCTTCGCCTTGATATCCTGCGGGATATGGAAGTCAGGAGTCAGGAGTCAGGAGTCAGAATGGGGGCAGGCCTCTGGATCGATCGGGCTTGCCGACGCAACGAGAATAAAATTCTCGTTGGCGCCCATATAACGGGAACTAAGTGGGGCAGGTTGTCAACCTGCGGGACCCAGAGGGTGCCCCTGGTAACCCGCCTGGTCCGCACCATCGATACAGCGGGCCGATTGCCAATCGGCCGCAGGATGCCATCCTGCCCTACTTTGGAGGCCCGGTGCCAACCAGTTCCCTACGCTCCCGCCACTTCATCCACAACTTGCGGCGGATTGTAGTACAAAATGCGCAGGCAGCTCTCGCAGGCCATCACCTGGTCGCCTTTCCGAAGCTCCTGGAAAAACTGCAGGCGCATGGACATATTGCACGCTGTGCAACGGCCCTCGGCGGCCTCCGCGATGCCGATTCCGCGGCGCATCTTGCAAACGCGCGTGTAACGCTGGTAAACGGAAGGCGTGATACCGGCGACGATTTCCCCGCGCTCCTTCTGCAACTCCGCCGAAGCTTTCTGGTGTGCCGCGGTGCGCTCGCGCGCCTCCAGTTTCTCGGCATCCACCTGTTCCTTCTCGGTCTTGAGCGCCGCCTCGGCCGCCTTTACGTTGCGGTCCAGAGGCTCCGATTCGGTCATCAGTTCGAGGATGCGGTCCTCGCACTTGCGAATCTCTTTCTGGCAGAATTCGATCTCGTTCTGGAAGGCGCGGTAGACGTCGTTGGTCTTGGCCTGCAGCATCTGATCTTTCAGCTTGGCGATCTTCTGCTCCTGGGCCTGGATCTCGACGTCACATTTCTTGCGCTCTTTCTGGTTGGCCGACAGCGCGGCCCGGTCGGCCTCCAGTTTGCGCTCATGCGAAATCAACTTCTTCTCGATTTCGGCGATGTGTTTGGGGAGCGCGGAGATTTCGCGGTTCAGATCCGCAAGACGATTATCGACTTCTTGCAGGCGGATCACCAACTTCAGGTCGGGGAGCATTCCTAAACGCAGTGTAGCACGCAGCCTCGACAGCCTCCAGTTCCTCCACGCCCCACCATCGCGCGGCGCCATAGAAGACCGCCACGCCGAGGGGGATCGAAATCGCCACATCGGCCAGCGGGGCATAGCTTCGCGGCCCCACGGTAGCGAGAACCAGAACGCTCGACAATTTGCAGACCGCTCCCATCAGTGCCGCCGCCGCTGCGATTTTCCCGGCGCTCACCGCCAGTTTCCGCAGGCCCAAGCCGGCCAGCCGGCGTTGCAGCAGGGCCAGCAAGGCTACCGCGCCGAATACCGCCACCGCCGCCGTGGAGAGCGCCAGGCCGGCATGTCCGATCCCGGCCCACTTCACGCAGCCGTACGACACCGCGAAATTCACCGCGATGGAAGCCACGCTCACTAGCATGGGAGTGCGCGCATCGTCGAGCGCATAAAAGGCGGGCGCCAGCGTTTTGAGAGCCGAATACCCCGCCAGGCCGGCGCTGAAACAGGTGAGCGCCAACGCCGTCTGCTGCGTGTCGTAGGCCGTAAACCGGCCTCCCTGGTACACCAGCGCGATCATGCTCCGGCCCATTACCGCAAGCCCCACGGAGGACGGAATGGTGAGCAGCAGGATGGTCCCCAGGGAGCGCACCAGCGTGGCGCGAAACTCATCCATGCGCAGCAGGCCGGCGCTGCGCGAAATCGACGGCAGGGTAGCGGAGGCGATGGCCACGCCGAAAAGTCCCACCGGCAATTGCATAAACCGGAAGGCGTACCCCAGCCAGCTCACCGGCCCGTCGATCACATGGCCGGCGGCGTCCTTGATGCCCGACGCGAGGTTGTAGTTCACCACCAGATTGACTTGCAGCGCCGCGTTTCCCAGAATGGCCGGCCCCATCATGCGGACGATCTGGCGGAGCCCGGGATGGTTCCAGTCGACGCGTGGGCGGAAGCGGAATCCGGCGCGCGCCATACCGGGCAACTGCCAGAGCAATTGCAGCGCACCGCCGGCAAGCACTCCGCAGGCCATGGAAACGATCAGCCCGCGGCCCGTTCCGCGCCCCAACGTGTAGCCCAGCGCCAATCCGCAGGCCACCGAGCCGATATTGAATAACGACGATGCCAGCGCCGGTACGCCGAAGCTGCCGCCGGCGTTGAGCGCCGCCATGGCCTGCGCCGCCAATGCCACCAGCAGCAGAAATGGGAACATGATGCGGGTGAGCAGCACGGTGAGCGCGAACTTACCGGGCACCTGTTCGAAGCCCGGCGCCAGCAGGCGCACCAGTTGCGGGCTGAAGAGCATTCCCAACAGGCACAGCGGGCCCACTACCAGAAATATCGCTGTGGCCACCAGGCTCGAAATCTCGCCGGCCTCGCGCTTCCCCTCGGTGGCCAGCGACCGCGAGAACACCGGCACCAGGGCCGACGACAAGGCGCCTTCGGCAAACAGATTGCGCGTGAGGCTAGGAATGCGGAAGGCGAGTTGGAACGCGTCATTGGCGGCGCCGGCGCCGAACAGGCGCGCCATCACCACCTCGCGCACCATGCCGGTGATGCGGCTCAGCAGCACCGCGGCCGAAACAATCCCCGCGGAGTGCAGGAATCCGTGCTTGTCCGATGCCGCGGGTTGCATCCTACTCCACGCGGCGAATCTCTACCAGGCGGTAAATCTCTTCCACTTGCGCGAGGGAAGCGAAATTCATTCCCGCCAAACGCGCGGTGGCCGTTCCCGCCGCTACGCCCCAACGCAGTGCCTCCGCGTGATCCTTCTTGCGGGTGTACGACCAGGTATAGGCGGCGCTGAGCGCGTCTCCGGCGCCGATAGGGCAGACGGCGTCCACGCGCGGCGGCAGGGCCTCCAGCAAGCCTCCGGCAAACGCCCCTACGGCGCCGCGGCTGCCCAACGACAGCACCACCGATTCCGCCCCCATGGCGCGAATCTGCGCGGCCGCTTCCAGGTGGTGGCTGCGCGTGAGCAGGGTGCGCCCCAACAGACGCTCGGCTTCCTGCTGGTTGGGAGTCACTAGCGTGGGCTGCTGTTCGATGCCTTCCCGCAGGGCGTCGCGATCCGCGTGCAGCAGCGTCTTCACCTTTTTCCGGCGGGCCATGGCGATCAGCTTCCCGTAGAAGGACGACGGCACGCCCGGCGGCAGGCTCCCGCACAACAGCAGCCACGATGCTTTCCGCAGGGTCTCGCGCACCGCCTTTTCGACGCTCGTTACCTCGGAACCAGCCAGCTCCGGCCCGGTCTCATTCAGGTTCACGGTGAGGCCGTGCCGGTCCGTGATGGTGAGGTTGGTGCGGATGGCATTCTTAACCGGCACCAGGGTGGTGGGAAAGCCGCATTCCGCCAGGTGCTCCTCCAGCCGCTTACCGGTATCGCCGCCGGAGATCAATACGGCACGGGTATCGCCGCCGAACGAGTGGATGACGCGCGAGGAATTGATGCCGCGCCCGCCCGCCGATTCGCCCACGGAGTTGATGTAGGAGCGATCTTCGAAGGCCAGGCGGTCGACGCTGAAAATGCGGTCGATGGCCGGGTTGACGGTGAGCGTGACGATCAAGCTAATAGTGTAAAGGAAGTCAGGAGACAGAAGACAGGAGTCAGGAGACAGGAGTCAGAATGCGCGAGCGTCGCGGTTCGGTAGACGATCTCGCCTGCCCGTGGAGTGGCGAACCGGAACCATGGGCAAGCCCGCAGTCTTCATTCTGTCTTCTGAATTCTGTCTTCTGACTCCTCTGCTTTCACCGCCAGGATCGCGTCCAGCGCGACGCCGGTCCGCTTCCCCGACACCGCGGCGAACCCGGCGGCGCGCAGCATTTGCTCGAATTGCCCCAGGCTGCGCTCCCGGCCCTCGGCCACCACCAGCATATTGAGCGACTGCATATTGGCGGCAAGCGGTCCCACGCCGTCTTCATTGAGCAGCTTCTCGGCGATCAGCAGGCCGCCACCGGGAGGCAACCGCTGGACGATAGCCCGCAGCAAAACGACCGCCTTTTTGTCGTCCCAGTCGTGCAGAATGCGGCCCGCGGCGTAGAGGTCGGCGGCGGGCAATTCTCCGGCGAAGAAATCGCCCGAGTGCGTGGTCACGCGGTCTTCCAGGCCGCAGGCGGCGATGTTTTCGCGGGCCATCGCGGTGACCTGCGGCAGGTCGAAAACCACGGCGGTGAGTTGCGGATACCGCTGGCAGGCCGCGATGGCCAGATGGCCGGTGCCGCCGCCCAGGTCCACGCAGCGATGAAAACGGGAGAGATCGAAAGCGTCCACCACTTTGGGCGAGGTGAGCATGCCGAAGCCGTGCATGCCGCGCAGAAAACTGCGCATGGCCTCCTCGGTGCGATAGAAACCGCCGAAAATGGCGCCTTCGATGCCGAAGGTCTGTTTCCAGCGCGGCGTGCCCTCTCGCATAGCGTCGCCCAGATTGCTCCACATGCGAAACAGCGCTTCATCCGAATACCGCACGTACCCGCTGAGGGTCTCGGGACTATCACTGCACAGGTAATGCTCCGCCACCGCCTGGTTGCGATACTGCCCGTCTTCTTTAGCGAGCAGTCCCAGCGCCGCGCAGCCGTCGAGCAGGCGTTCGAGCGCACCCGCGTGGAGTCCCAGCCCGGCGGCTAGCTCCGCGGCGCCCGCGGGATGCTGCTGGAGGCGGTCGAAAATGCCCAGCGCTTCGGCGGTGAACATGGTCTTCGAGTGGCGGAAGGCTTCAATGAGGTCGAGAACGGGCTTGGGGTCGGGAAGAGACACCGTCCAGCGTAGCAGGAAAACTGGGGCCGGAGCCCTCGCGCTAGCCGCGTTACCTGAAGAATTGCCGGCGAGGCGAGCCCTTGGTCTTTCGACCATGGTTCCGTTCTTTGGGCTGTACCGCGAGCAGAACAAATTTGGCCACGGATGAACGCCGATGAACACGGATAAAACCAACGCAGAGGAATTCCCGTTCTTGCTTCCTTTTTATCCGTGTTGATCTGTGTCCATCTGTGGCCAAGTGCCCTTCGTTCCAGAGGTTGGCCTGCTCGACTCGTCAAGCGCACCTCTCGGGGTCCTGAGGGCTAGCGCACCAACTGGAGAATCATTCCCGTGTCGGTGGCCATCCAGAGGTGGTCGTCGTCGGAGGCCGCTAGAATGATTCCGGTAGCTTCCGCGTGGTAATCCACCGGGATGGGGGTCCAATGCTCGAGATCCTTGCTGGTAAGCACCTGCACCGCCTCCGGTATCACGCCGCGCAAGCGCCCGCGCACCGCGGTGCCGGCCAGGTACGCCGTTCCATCGGAAGCCAGCCAGATATCCGAGACGGCGAATTTGGCGTCGCGGTAAACCGTGTGCGGCGTCCCGGCGGGCCACTCGATGGCGTAGACTTCGCTGGGATAACGGAAAGTCTCGCTATACTGCGTCAGCCCCAGACCCTTGCCTTCGGGGGCCAAGCGGACGCGCGTGATCATGCCGAATAACGAGCTCGATGAGGGCGTCCATTTGGCGCCGCCATCCGCGGTCGCCAGGATGTACGAAAGATGGGGCGTATCGCGCTGCCGCATGGTGGTTTCGGGATCCACCCACGCGGGCAGCGGCGGACCGAATCGCCGGGGAGGAATATTCCAGCCGGTGATCAGGCCCACGCGCGGCGTAACGAACGTGATCCAAGTGTAGGCGCTGTAATTGATATCTTCGCCGTCTTCCGCGGCGGCCGCGCTCATGGGGCTCCAGGTCTTGGCGCCGTCGTGCGTCTCCAGCGCGGTCTTCCGGGGGCCGATGGCCCAGCCATTGTTTTCGTCGACGAAGAGGACCCGGTAAATCTCGGCCGGAACCTTCGGGAGTTTGGTCCAGATCCTGCCGGCTTCGATGGTCTGCCAGAGGCCCTTCGTCGTCACCATCCATCCCAGGTTTTCATTCAGGAAAAACAGCGAGACCGGTATTTCCTTGAGCGGGACGGTCTGCCAGTGGAGGCCGCCGTCGGCCGTGACCACCGAGGTCGGCTCCTCCCGCTCCCGCTTTCCATCCCGGATGACGCCCACCGCCACGCCGCGTTTGGCCGACGGAAACTGCATGTCGCCGATAATGAAGGCGGACTTCGCGTGGTCGTAAAAATACTGGATCTGCCACTTCTGCGCAGCCGCCGGCGATACTCCCATCGCCAGCAGGCACAGCCCGTAAATAGGCCGAGCAAACGGTGAATTCACTTGCACCTATTGTTTCATCGAAATGGGGCCGGAGGAAAGCACCAATTCCACGTGATTGGCGGTCTCTACCGCGGTGGGGGCCATGCGCGCCAGCACCAGCACGCACCCGATCTGCTCGCCTACCGTGGTGAGCACTTCCATCTCGCCTCCGGTATGTTGATGCGGGACGCGGTGCTGCACATTCATAACCCCCACCACGCGATTGCGGGCGATCAGCGGCGCGGAAAGGAAGGCTTCGAAGGTGTCTTCTTCCAGCTCGCCGAATTTCTTGAAACGAGGGTCTTTGTAAGCTTCGCGCGAAATGGCCAACAGGCGGCGTTCGCGCGCTACCCAGCCGGTCAGGCCCTCGTTCGAACGCATGCGCACTTTGCCGATGGTGGACGGGTGCGGCGTGTTGGACGCACACAGCACCAGGTCCTCGCCATCCAGAAGATAGACCAGGCATGAATCGCACTGGGTAAACTCCACCACCAGGGAGACCACGCCCTGCAGTACTTCCTGCAGGCTCAACTCGCGAACCATGAACCGGCTGATCTTCTGAAACAAACGCAACTGCTGCTCGGTCCTTTGCAGGCGTAGCTCCAGATCTTTGGCTTTCGGCACGATCCTATTATATCTTTCACCTCCGAGTGCGACCTCGGGCTCCGGTAAAATGTTTCCGAAATGGCGACCCGGCCATCGGGGGGCAGCGCATCCGTCATTTTTTCTCGCTCTTGTCCCCTGAGGGAGTTGCAATATTGGGCTGATCGACCGCTCCCTCGCGGTCGCGGCTCGGTAGGCTCTGGCAAACATAGAGGCGCCATTCCGAGCCGCGCGCTAGCAAGCAGTTCTTCGAATTTCGGAACTCCCTCCCCTGGCTCAATCGGGAGGCCGCGCCGCCCGATAAAAGGGTTGCAAACCGCATTCGCCCAGAACTTCTCTGTCAGCTCGGGGATGTCCGAGAGATCGATCTCCGAATCGGGCCTCTCCGCCGGCCGCCTTCGCGCTGTCGGCCGGCGGGCGCCTGTCCTGCTCCCACCACAGCGCCCGCTTGGGAGGCCAATTGGGCGTAGACTATCATCAAGAGGGCGAACCATGAGTCTTGAGGAAGCCATTCTGGATAGAGTCCGCCGCCTCCCGCCGGCGAAGCAGGAGGAAGTACTGCGGTTCGCGGATGGCTTGCAACAAACCCAGACGGCAAGAAAAGTTCCCTACCGCGACCGAACCAGAGAATTGAAGTGGATAGCTGCGAACCGCTTCGCGTATGCAGATCGGTGGGTGGCTGTGGAGGGCGCCCGTTTGATCGCAGCAGACTCAGACCCTCTGAAAGTCTTCGCCGCTGCCAAGTCAGAGGGCGTTCAGATTCCGTTCGTTGTGCATGTCCTTCCGGAAGATCCGCTTCCATTTATCGCAGGCTGGTAAGAATGCCGGTTTCACTGGACGTCGATGCTTCTCATCGCTACGCGGAAACCATCAACGGAATCGAGGTCCCGATCACGCTTTCGAACGGAAGGCAGTCAATCGAACTTGTAGGCAAATTGGATACGGGCGCGGCGCACTGCATCTTCGAGCGCAAGTACGCTGAGATACTTGGCCTGGACGTCGAGTCAGGCCTGATTCAGCGTTTCCGAACCGTGACAGGTTCGTTTGGAGCGTATCGGCACGAGGTCACAATTCAGACATTCGGGATCGAGTTCTCGTCGGTGGTCTTCTTCGCTCAAAATGTCGCGTTCAGCCGGAACTTCCTTGGGCGGTCCGGCTGGCTCGACCGCCTTCGTATCGCCATTATCGATTACGAC
>CAZARO010000124.1:0-9504 GCA_964487165.1 uncultured Solibacteraceae bacterium
GGTCGTCGGACAGCAGCTCGATCGGCTTTTTCGCGTCCGGCTCCCTGAGAAAGGTCGGCATCAAGGGCGCACCTCCGGAGACCATTTGCTCCGCGGAAACGGTGACGGGCGGCGGCGCCTGGAGCGGCGATGGCACCATCCTGTTCGCGCCCGGATCCGCCGGTGGACTATATCGCGTTTCGGCGGCCGGGGGAAGCCCGCAGCGCGTGCTGAACCCGGATCCGGCCAAAGGCGAGCAAGCCTACCTGTGGCCAAAGTTCCTGCCGGACGGGCAACATTTCGTGTTTTTCGATCGCACGGACAGCGCTGAGACTACCGGAGTCTATGTAGGCTCTCTCAGGGAAGCGGACCGCCACATGCTTTTCGGCTCCGGATCGAACGCCGTGTTCGCGCCCTCTGCAGGCGGAGAATCCCGCGGCAGCGGATTTCTCCTGTTCTCCAAGGGAGGCAGCCTGGTAAGCCTGGCGTTCAGCGAATCGCGGCTTCAGGTGGAAGGCGATCCGGTGACTTTGGCGGACGATATCGGCACCTTCGATAGTCTTTCGCTGACGTCCGTTTCCGTTTCGAACAACGGCGTCTTAGCGTATCAGAGTGCAGGCAGGCAGACACGCCAGTTGGCCTGGGTGGACCGGGCAGGTCAGCTCCTCAGTTTCGTCGGTGGTCCCGCGGACTACGGATCGCCGTGGATCTCTTCCGGTGGGAGGCGAATCACCGTCGAAAAGCTCGGTCCCGGTGGCAAACTCGTGGGGACCCTGATACTGGACGCGGAAGGGAAGGCCGCACCAGGCACAGGCGTACCGTCCGGTATTTCCTTCAACGAGACCCCGGAAGAAGTCGGTGTGGTGTCGCCAGACGGCAAGTGGTTGGCGTATGAATCGCAGGATTCCGGCAGCTCGGAAGTATACGTCCAACCAAACGGCATACCTTCGGACAGCAAGAGTCGCCGGAAGGTATCAGCCGGAGGCGGATACTCGCCGCGGTGGCGCCGGGACCAGAATGAGATCTACTACCTGGCAGCCTCAGGTGACCTGATGTCGGTCACGCTGCGCCTTGCGGAGGGTGGTCTCGAATTCGATGGTGCCCGCGCGCTTTTTCGGACCCGGCTGCTTTCCAGGACGCGCAACTCATTTGATGTTGCTCCCGACGGACAGAGCTTCCTGCTGAACCTGCCCTTGGAAGATGCGACCTCCTCGCCCATCACCGTTGTCACAAACTGGTGTCGGAAACTAAGATAAGGTCTCTGGCTCGGAGCGCATGCGGCTCACACAAGCGTCGGCTCCATCCTTCAACTCAGGATGGTCCTGGTCCTTCCACGCCCCCTGGGAGGCTCGCAACCGCGTTTGCCGGCGAGCACGTCAACAGTAGGGATGACATACGCTCTGCGGCTCAAACCCTTTGGCACACCATAGTGTGACATGCAGGCTGGCAGAGCAGATAGGCCCCCGGGGCCGCTATCGCGGCTGGATGGCAGCGTTTACCTCACGGGGCCGGCGGATACCGTCGCCGAGGGCGAGTTCCTGGGCTAGCCATATTGAAAAAACAGTTCGTTCCGATCCGCGTTTATCGGCGTTCATCGGCGGCTAAGACTCTTTTTCCCGAGCCATGCGAAAATAAGTCGTCATGCAAACAGTAGAAGTAGTCAGCCCGGCCACGGCCGCGATTCTCGAAGAGAAAATCCGCTCGCGGCGGGCGCGCGTGGGCATCGTGGGGTTGGGATACGTCGGACTGCCGCTGGCGGTGGAGTTCGCCAAGGCGGGGTTTGCCGTCACCGGAATCGACATCTCCGCGGAGAAGACCCGGCGCGTCAACGCGGGCGATTCCTACATCGCCGACATCCCCGGCTCCACCCTGGCGCCGCTGGTGGCCGCGGGGAAACTGCGCGCCACCACGGATTTTTCCGCCGTCCTGGAGCTCGACACCATCAACATCTGCGTCCCCACCCCCTTGCGTAAGACCAAGGACCCGGACATGAGCTACATCGTGTCCTCCTGCCAGGAAATCGCGCGCCATTTTCACGCCGGCACGCTGGTGATTCTGGAATCGACCACCTACCCCGGCACCACCGACGAGCTGGTGCTGCCCATGCTGGCCAAGGGCGGCCTGGAAGTGGGCCGCGATTTCTTCCTCTGCTTCTCGCCGGAACGCGTGGACCCGGGCAATCCGCGCTACCAGACGGCCAACATCCCCAAGGTGGTGGGCGGCTGCACCGCGGCCTGCACGCGCGTCGGCAGCCTGTTCTACGCGCAGGCGCTCGAGACCGTGGTGCCGGTGAGCTCCACCCAGGTGGCGGAGATGGTGAAACTGCTCGAAAACACCTTCCGCATGATCAATATCGGGCTGGTGAACGAAATGGCCCTGATGTGCGACCGCATCGGCATCAACGTCTGGGAAGTGATCGACGCGGCCGCCACCAAGCCGTTCGGTTTCATGCCGTTTTATCCCGGGCCGGGACTGGGCGGCCACTGCATTCCCATCGACCCGTTCTATCTCTCGTGGAAAACCAAGCAAGCCGGCATCGAGGCGCGGTTCATCGAACTGGCCGGTTACATCAACGGGCAGATGCCGCACTTCGTGGTCGACAAGGTGCAGAACGCGCTCAACGACGCGGGCAAGCCGGTAAAGGGTTCGCGCATTCTGGTGATGGGCGTCTCCTATAAGCGCGATATCGACGACATGCGCGAATCGCCGGCTCTCGATGTGATGATGCTGCTGCAGCGGCGCGGCGGCATCGTGTCGTATTGCGACCCGTACGTTCCTTCGCTGAAGCTGGACGACTTGAAGCTGGAAGCCGTGCCGCTGGAATCGGCCGCCGATGCCGACTGCGTAGTGATTATTACCGACCACCGGGCTTTCGATTACCGGCTGCTGCTCGAAAAGGCTCCGCTCATCGTGGACTCACGCAACGCGCTGAAGGGCGTGGTGTCGGAGAAGATCGTGAGGCTATGAGGAGCGCTTTGGTAAGCAAGCAACCGCTCCCTTCGCCACCGCTCCCTTACGGTCGCGGCTCTGTATGCGGCCTCTTTCTGAGCCGCGGCCTCTTTCTGAGCCGCGGCCTCTTTCTGAGCCGCGACCTCTTTCTGAGCCGCGACCTCTTTGTGAGCCGCGGCCTCTTTCTGAGCCGCGACCGTGAGGGAGCGGTCCCCGCCCGCTAATGCCTCCCTCCGGGTTCGACTACGTCCGCGATTGGGATGCCGAGCGCGCCGAAAAGGGCTGGTGGCATAGCTTCGAACTGCCCGACGGCTCGCTGATCGAGGGTGTCTGCAATCTCGCGGGGCTCAAGAATCGCCTGGCGCAATTCCCCATCCCCGCCGACCTGAAGGGCAAGCGCGTCCTCGATATCGGCTGCTGGGATGGCTGGTTCAGCTTCGAACTGGAACGCCGCGGCGCCGAAGTCATGGCGGTGGACTGCTGGGACAATCCGCGCTTCCGGCAGATGCATGCCGCCTACAATTCGCGCGTCGATTACCGCCAACTCGATATGTACGAGCTGACGCCGGAGCGCGTCGGCCGGTTCGACATCGTGCTCTTCATGGGGGTGCTCTACCACTTGAAGCATCCTCTGCTGGCGCTGGAGCGGGTGTGCGCGTTGACCACCGACCTGGCCGCGGTGGACTCGTTCATCCTGCGCGAAGGGCAGTATCCCGCCGAGATTCTGCGCCGCCCCATTCTGGAATTCTTCGAGAGCGACGAGATGGGCGGCCAGACCGATAACTGGTTCGGTCCCAGCCTGCCGGCGCTGGTGGGGATGTGCCGGGTGGCGGGATTCGCCCGCGTGGAACTGCGCTCGGTGCTGGATTTCAGCGCCTGCGTGGCCTGCTATCGCCGTTGGGAGGAGCCCGAAGGCCCCGGTGAACGGCCGCCGCTCCATTCCGCCCTGCACATGCACAACTTCGGCCTGAACTTCAGCTCCAGCCAGGACGACTACGTCTCCATCTGGTTCGATTCCCCGCTGGCACTGACCATGGACAACGTGCAGCCGGAAGTCTCCGGTTTCGGCGCGCGGCCCCTGTCCGTGACCGAATTGCGGGAGCACTTCTGGCAGGTCAACTTCAAGCTGCCGCCGTTGACCCGGCCGGGATGGCACGAGGTTCGCGTGCGCCTGGCGGGCGGTCCGCGAAGCAACCCGCAATCCATCGCTATCGATCTGCCGTTCGAAGTGGGGCGCGTACGCCTCGGCAAAGTCTGCGACGGGACTACCTGGAAACCCGGCGAACTGGACACCACTAAGGGGTCGGCGATCAGTTTCTGGCTCGAAGGCCTGCCAGAAAATGCAGATTTAAATAATGTTAAGGCCACGCTGGCGGGGCGTAAAATGCGCCTGCTGTATCTCGAGCCTCCGCCTAAACGCGCGCCCGCGGGATTACTCGCGAAGTTCCGCCGCGCGCCCGCCCGGCAGGTAAATGCGGGCCTGACGTGGGAAATGCCGGCAGGCCGGGCGCCGCTGGTGGTTCGGGTGGGCGATAAAGTCGCCGGAGAATCGGTCCTCGATATCAAGCGCGAGGTGCGGTAATCAGAGCCACAATGTGTCGAAAGAGTAACATGCGCCTGTTGACATTGGCGATGCAACCCTGCACTCTAAGTATGGAGATTCAGCGAGGTTCCTATGCGCCCTGTCCGTAGTTTCGCAACCATCGCGATTCTGGCGATTGCCGCAGCGGTATCGGCATCCGCACAGCCCATCCTCTCGGCCAAATCCGGAGTCATCGCCGGAGTCGAGGGGAAGGTCCTTATCGATAACGACCAGGTACAGCCGTCGGTCACCCATTTCCCGGAAGTGAAGGAGGGCGCCGTTCTGCGCACCGAGGATGGACGCGTGGAGTTGATGCTGCCTCCCGGCTTCATGCTCCGCATGGGGGAAAACGGCACACTCAAAATGCTGGCCAACCGTCTGATTGACACGCGGGTGGACATCCAGAAGGGGTCGGCGGTGGTGGAAGTGGATCAAACCAAGCCCGACTACAACGTGGCTGTCGCGCTGAAAGACGGCGTGGTAAGCCTTTCGAAGGCCGGCGTGTACCGCTTCGATAGCGATCCGGCGCGGATCAAGGTGTTTCGCGGAACGGCCACGGTGGAAATCGGCGGCCAGAGTGTGATGGTCGCCACCGGTAAGATGCTGGCACTCGCGGGTGGTGCGACGGCTGCTGAAAAATTCGACATCGAGCAGACCGACAGTCTGGACAACTGGAGCGAGCATCGCGCCGAAGCAATGGCCATGGCCAACCTCTCGGGCGCGAAGTACAGCAACGATAGTTACTCCCAGCCGGACGGCAATATCTGGGTCTATAACCCCTACTACGGCATGTACACCTACATGCCCATGATGGGGACGATGTGCAATCCGTTTTACGGCCTGTGCTTCTACAGTCAGCTGTCGGCGTTTCGCGCCTTCTATTCCGGATTGGGCGGCCTTGGCTTCGGCTACGGCTTCCCGTCTTACGGTTACGGCTACGGATACGGCGGCTACGGGTACGGTTACGGAACTTCCATGTATGGAGGGGCGGTATACACTTCTATGAATAGCCGCCCGTCGGTGTCCAGCGTGTTCGGCTCACATGGGTCGGGCGGCTCCTCGGGTTCCGTATTCGGCGGCGGACGGGGCGGTGGTCTCGGCAGCAGTGGGTCTAGCGGCGGTAGCGGTGTCAGCAGTGGCGCTGGTCTGGGCGGCGGCAGCCACGGCGGCGGCGCTGGGATTGGTGGCGGAGGCCACGGCGGCGGCGGTACCGGCGGCCACCGGTAGTTCTCTTCCTGCAAAAGCAAAAGGGCCGGACGATCTTAGCGATCGTCCGGCCCTTTTGCGTGTCGTAATTGACTATACTGCCTGGCGTAGGGGACGATATCGCCGGCTGGCTCGAACCCCAATTAATTCAGCTACTTCCGCGAGAAGAAGAGGGAGATTCTCGGTGTAGACGGAGACCTGGTGCCGACCGCGGCCGAAACTGCGCCCGTCGCGCTCCGAAGAGGTCACCAGGGCAGTCGCCGGACGGTAATCCTTCACCCGCGCGTAGGCCAGGACGTTGCGGCCCGAGGGCTTCATCCCCAACTCGGGATCGCTGAGCACCAGCTCGTATTGGCCTTCATCCAGTTTATTGATGGCTTCGGCCGGCGTGGCTGCCACATCCACGGCGTAACCACCTGCCTGAAGAATGGTTTGCAACGCCAGACGCGGTGCCAGTTCGCCATGCACCAGGAGCACCCGGGCCAAATCCAAAGCCCGTCTGCCACTGCTTTGGGGTAGTGCGTCCATAGGGAAGTAGTTGCGCATTCTCTTATTAGTATTATTTTAACCGACAATACGGTTTTTTGTAGCCGTTAATTTTTGGCTCGATGGGGCCAGATGCGCGTATCTCGCGGTACCAGTACGAATGTATCTGGCGGCGGAATTCGGGTTGCTTCCGATTTCTCTTGAGTTCAAGACAAGCTGCTACGCTGGGCAGGTGGATTCATCCAAGCCGCCCAGCGCCACTCATCTGTGGCTCATCCTGTGGAGAGCGTACGAGGCATTGCGGGAACATGCCGAGCGCCACATCGCGTCCCTGGGGTTGGGATTTTCAGACTTCGCAGTCCTGGAATACCTGTTTCACAAAGGGCCGTCGCCGGTGAATACCATCGGCACCAAGGTGCGCCTCACCAGCGGATCCATCACTTCCGCGGTCGATCGCCTGGAACGCAAAGGCATGGTGCATCGCCGCAACCATCCGGTGGACCGCCGCGCGCGCATGGTGCATCTGACGGCGCACGGGCGCAAGGTGATATCGAGCGCGTTCGCCGCCCACGAAGCCGCCATGGAACGCGCCACCGCGGGGCTCACACCGGCGGAACGCAAGCGCGCGGCAGGCCTCTTACGTAAGCTCGGACTCACTGCGCAATCGTTATTGCAAGCCGGCAGCAAGAATCGTGCGCTTTCCATCGGCGAGTGAGCTAAGATGAGATGACCCGCAACAGCGGAGCACAAGAATGTTCGAGGTAGACGAGAATGGCAACCAAGAAGAAGCCCGCGAAGAAAGCTGCTAAGCCCGTGAAGAAGGCAGCCAAGAAGGCTGCCCCGAAGAAGGCCGCGAAAAAGACAGCAGTCAAGAAAGCCGCCCCCAAAAAGACGGTGAAAAAGGCTGCGCCCAAGAAAGCGGCTCCCAAAAAAGCTGCACCGAAAAAAGCTGCGCCCAAGAAAGCCGCGCCGAAGAAAGCGGCTCCTCCAGCTCCCCCTGCTGCTCCTCCGGCCGAACCCCCAGCTCCAGAAGCACCAGCGGCTCCGGCACCGGAAGCTTCGGCCCCCGCCGAGGCCAGCTCCGAAGCCACGTCCTAGGTTTCTCCGGGCAGGCGAGGTTCTCGCAAGGGTACTTTTCCTGCCCATTTGTCTCTCGCGCGCCACTTCTTTTCCGTCCACTCGATTGCTGTCCGCAGTGCCAGGTCATTTCCACCGCGCACCAGAACCACTTCGCAATGCCGCGCCAGCACCGCTGCCGTGGGGGGCTCGAGCCGCTCGGCAAAGGTCACCAGCGGCGCTGCCGAAGGGTCGCCGCCGGGGAATGCCGCCACGTCGCCCGACGTCAGCGCCAGCACCCGTTCTTCCGGATACGTCCCCGCTTCCCGCCGGCCACCCGCGAGCGCCAGCCCGGCCGCGAGCCGCAGCGTGCGGTCTCCACGGCGGCGCAAGCGGCCGATAGCTTGCTTCCATAGCTTCCGAAAAAGCGGGCGACGGGCCACCGTGCGCGCCAGAAATTTCAAGTAGTTGGTCTCCAGGACCGCCGCCAGTTCCGCCTCCGTGTAATAGCGCGAAGTGGTGGCGCGATGGCGATGTTCCACCACCGCTCCCGCCACGAAGACCGTGGGCCAGCCGCGCTGCCATGCGCGATACCCCACGTCCAGATCTTCCACGTACGCAGGAGCGTAGGCTTCATCGATGCCGCCCAACGCGCGCAACAGCGCCGCGTCGTAGAGCGAGCAGCCGCCGCTTCCGTAAAGCACCCAGGTGAGGTCTTCGCCCGCCACGGGCTCGTCGCAGCGGATGGGAAAATCGTCAGGGTGAGATTGCGCCATTACCGCCTTGCCGGTCTCTTCGCGGCGCACGCCCGCGGGGAAGCGGATCTGCGCCGTGGCGCAAAAAAGGCCCGGCACCCGGTCGAACGTATCGCGCAGGGCGCGAAAAAAACCGGGCTCCAGCAGCATATCGTTGTTCAACAGGCAGACGTGCGAGTAGCGGGCGCGCGCGATTCCGCGATTCACGGCGGCGGCAAAGGAGAGCGGCTCCGCCGAGACTTCCACCTCCACGCGCGGCCATTCGGCCGCCAGCCACGCCGCGGTGCCGTCGCTCGAACCGTTATCCACCACGATGACTTCCGCGGGCATCGTAAGTTCCCGCACGATGCCCGGCAGTTGCGCGGCCAGCAGCGACAATCCGTTGCGCGAAGGGATGACCACGGAAATACCGGCGGGCGCCGCGGGGCCGGCAGTTGGGGCGAGGCTGCGGCCGATGGCGGGAGGCCGCAGCCATCCGGCGATGCGCGCGGCGGCGTACCAACAGGCGAGTTTTAGAGACTCCCGCAAGATCAGATCAACAGACGGCGGTCGGCCGGCGCGGCGCCGCCCCATTGGGCCAGCGCCTGTAGCGCGAAGGCCGCCGATACGGGGTTGATGTACGGCTCCCAGGTACCCGCCGTGCGGCCGAAATAGAAGCCGCCGGCGATGCGCGGGTCGTCCACCGCAGCGGAGAACTCCAGCAGGCGTTCGGCCTCCCACCCCGCCGCGTCACGATCGAGAGGCGCCGCACCGACTGCCTCGGCATACAATCGGACGCGCAGCAATTGCGCGTACACGTCCGAGCGTTCGAATTTTGGGGCGAGTCCGCGCAGCAGCTCCGCCACCAGCGCGATGCCGTCCGCGATCGCCGCTGAAGGCATGGGCAAAAGGCCCTCCAGGAAATAGAGGTAGGCGTGCAGGCGGTCCACCACCTTGCGCGGGTCGGCGTGTCCGGGCAGAAAATCGGGCGCGGTGCGCAATCCCTGCTCGCGCAGGCCCTCATACAGCTCGCGATAGCGGCCCTCGCCGGTGGCTTCCCACAGATCCCACCACGCCAGGCCGGCTTTCAGCTGATAGCAGCCAGGCGAGCGCGACCAGCGCAGGCGGTCGCGTTCCACCGGGCATTTTCCGGGCAGCGCCAGGATGGGGTGAAACTCGCCATCCGGCGCGCGGAAATCGTGCGCCATGGAATCGCCCACCAGGCGCGCGCAATTGAGAAACTGCTCGTCGCCCGCGGCGCGCCAGACTGCGAGCAGGCCCCGCACCACGATGCCGCAATCGAAGAAGTAAGCGAACTGCGCGGGGTCGATTTCAAACGGCATCGCAGCCGCCGCGGCGTCCCACGCGCCCAAGAGAAATTGAGCGGCGGCGCGAGCGCGGTCAAGATAGCGGGCGTCTCGTGTGACGGAATAAAGGAAAGCCAACGTGCCGGCGGCGTAGCCGGTGATCTCGGTGGAGACGGCATGATTGCGGCCCAGGTCGAGACGATAA
>CAZARO010000125.1:0-9499 GCA_964487165.1 uncultured Solibacteraceae bacterium
GTACAGGTCCTGCTGTGGGCCATCGATGAAGTTCTGGTGGTAGACCACGCGGGAAGCGCCGCTGTTGGAATTCAGGTCCGGATGGGCGTAGATGCCGCTGTCGATCACCGCAACCCCCACCCCGCTACCGTCCAGGCCCAGGCTCCAGGCGGCGGGCGCATTGACCGCCGGCGCGGTGATGTCGAGAAGCGCCAGCACGGGACGGTTGGGCGATACATAGGTGACATCGAGGAGGTTCGTCAGGCCTAGCAGGCCCTCTACCGGCAACTGCACCACCTGGCCGGGGAAGGCGGTCAGATTCTGCAGGATAGTCCCGCCCAGTAAGTCGATGGTGAGAGTGTCGAGCAGGCTGGGCGTCTGGTTATATTGCACGATGACGGTGGTGGTTAAGCCCGTCTGCGAGAGTAATCCGGTCAGGTCGCCGGACAGCTTGGAGAGGATCTGGGCGTTGGCTACCTGGGCGGCCAGCAGGCTGCCCCAAACTACTGCGAAAATTCTGAAGAGCTTTTTCATGGTGTGTATCTTTCGGTGTCGTTACTTACAAACGCACGGCTCTCCGGTAGCACGGTCGCTTCCACCGCAACTTGGAGCTTAAATCGCTTAGAAATAATAACTTGCGAAGTTGTAGGCAGAATGCGCCTGATTTCAGGTGACAATTTGTCCGGCGGCGGCGACAGCTTGGCAGGCGGGCGCGTTTTTTGGCCGTTTTGTCCTCCCGCTTAGTAACTTCGGGTAGCTTACTTCGGTTAGATAACTTCGGACACCACGGTTTTGTCGCCTTCGGATAACCTCGTACCGCTGCCGGCAGTACTTGCCTGGTATTCGGCCTTCTTGCCTAACCAGGACCAAGATCGCATAGTGACAGTAAGGACGCCGGCGTTGGGATTCTCAACACTTTCCGGCAAATGCACTCGAAGGGAAGAGGGAATGCAGCTTACCGTTGAAGATGGCGCGAGTATCCACTCGTTTCTGGGCATGACGGCCGTTGTCCGCAGCCTGCCCATGCGGCAGGTGCTGTCCACCGTCCAGAAGATCGCCAAGAGTAACGCCGCGGTGTTGGTGACCGGTGAGACGGGGAGCGGCAAGGAAGTGGTCGCCCGGGCCATCCATCACTATTCCTTGCGCTGCACCCGTCCCTGGATCGACGTCAACTGCGCTGCATTCCCCGATCATCTATTGGAAAGCGAGCTGTTCGGGTACGAAAAAGGCGCCTTCAGCGGAGCCGATTCCGTGAAGCAGGGCATGTTCGAGTTGGCCAACGGGGGCACCCTGTTCTTAGATGAAATCGGCGAGCTCGACCTGAAAATGCAAGTGAAATTGCTGCGCGTCCTGGATGGCACGCCTTACTACCGGCTGGGCGGTACCCGCAAGGTAGTCTCCGACGTGCGCATTATCGCCGCCACCAACGTGGACCTTCGCGAGGCGGTAGAGAAAGGCGCTTTCCGCCGCGACCTTTTCCACCGCCTCGACCAGGTTCGCCTGGAAGTGCCCCCGCTCAGAACCCGACGGGACGACATCGAGGCGCTGGCGCGCTTCTTTCTCGATCAGGAAGCCCCGCATCTGCGCTTCTCGGATTCGGCCATGGATGTTTTGCTGGCTTATTCCTGGCCCGGCAACGCGCGCGAACTACGCAACGCGGTGGTGAAGGCGGCGCTGGTGGCCGACAACCACGAGATCCGCGCGCATGATTTGCCGCAAGGCCTGCGCAACGCACCGCCCGCTGCGCGCGTGCCCGCCGGACGCACTTTGGATGAACTCGAGCAGCAGGCCATATTCAGCGCTCTCTCGGAAACCGGCGGGCGGCAGGACCGCGCCGCGCGCTTACTCGGCATCTCTCAGCGGACCCTTATCCGCAAACTGAAAATTTACGGCAGCCAGGAAACCTGCCCGGCGGTGGCGTCATGAAAGAGGCAACCCGAATGAACCAGCCCATGCGAATTCAAGCCCGTATCTATATTGCGTCGGTAGTGTTGCTGGGGCTGACGGGCCTGGCAACGGCGAACTGGCGGATGGAGCACCTTCCGCTCTTCCTCTGCTATCTGGCCATCTGTATTTTCACCTCGGGAATGAAGGTGAATCTCCCGGGAATTGTGGGCACCATGTCGGTGAACTTCCTCTTCGTGCTGCTCGGCATTCAGGATATGGGTGCCGGTCAAACCATGCTGATCGGCTGCGCCGGAGCGCTGGTGCAATGCGTCTGGAAGCCGAAAAACCGGATCCAGCCGGTGCAAACGCTGTTCAGCGTCGCCAATCTGGCGATCGCCATCTACGGTGCCCACAACTTCTACCATTGGCCGTTGGCCCTGCAGGTCAGCCACGGCACGCCGATTGCGCTCATCCTGGCATCGCTGATTTACTTTTTCCTGAACACCGCGGGAATCGCGGCAGCCATCGCGCTGAGCGAGCGGAAATCGCTGGTGGACACGTGGCGCGACTGTTACTTCTGGTCGTTCCCGTTTTACCTGGTGGGCGCGTCCGTCGCCTGGGTGTTCAGTCTGCTGAGCGAACGCGGCCATCTGCAGAGCAGCCTGGTACTGGTCCCCATCATCTACGTCATCTACCGCTCCTATCGCGTATATCTGTGCCACCTGGAGGACGAAAAGAAGCACGTGGAGCAGATGGCCTCGCTGCACCTGCGCACCATTGAGGCGCTGGCCCTGGCCATCGACGCCAAAGATCACACTACCCACGAACACCTGAGCCGCGTGCGCACTTACGCCGTCGGCCTCGCCATGGAAATGCACCTGCCCGAGCAGGAACTGGAAGCCCTGCGCGCCGCCGCGCTGCTGCACGATATCGGCAAGCTGGCGGTGCCCGAGCACATCATCTCCAAGCCTGGCAAATTGACGCCTGAAGAGTTCGAGAAGATGAAGATCCATCCGGTGGTGGGCGCGGAGATTCTGGAACGCGTGGAGTTTCCCTATCCGGTGGTGCCCATCGTGCGCTCGCACCATGAGAAGTGGGACGGCACGGGCTATCCGGATGGCCTGAAGCACGAGGAAATCCCCATCGGCGCGCGCATCCTGGCCGCCGTCGATTGCCTGGACGCCCTGGCGTCGGACCGCCAGTATCGGCGGGCGCTGCCGCTCGACCAGGCCATGGCGGAGGTCGCCAAGCTCTCCGGCAAAGCCTTCGATCCGGAAGTGGTGTCCATCCTGGGCCGCAAATACGTGGAGCTCGAGCGTATGGCCACCAACCAGCCGATCGCCATGACGCAACTTTCGAAGGACATCAAAATAGCGCGCGGCGATGCTCCGGCAGCCGGTTTCGAAGTCTCGCACTCCAGCGTTTTGCCGGCCATCAGGGACTACGATTTCCTGAATTCCATCGCCTCCGCGCGCCAGGAAGTTCACCTGCTCTTCGAACTTACGCAAGACCTGGGCAGTTCCCTCAGCATCGACGAAACTCTCTCCGTAGTGGCCGCGCGCCTCAAGCGGCTGGTGCCTTACGATGCCATTGCGGCTTATGTTTCGCGCGAGGGGCGCCTGGTGCCCGAGTACGTCAACGGCGAGAATTTCCGCCTGCTCTCCTCGCTGCAGATTCCCGTGGGCGAGGGCGTTTCCGGCTGGGTGGCGCAGACCAGCCGCCCGGTGGTCAACGGGAACCCCGCCGTGGAAGCTCCCGAACTGGCCGATTGCGACGCCCCGGGCGCGCTGCGCTCGGCGCTGGCGGTGCCTTTGGTCGGATTGACCGGCACCATCGGGGTGCTCACGCTCTATCGCACCGATAAGGACGCATTTTCCGCCGATCATCTGCGCGTCTTGCTGGCGGTGACGTCCAAAGTGTCGCTGGCGCTCGAAAACGCGCTCAAATTCCGGCAGGTGGAAACCACCGCCACCACCGACTATCTCACCGAGCTTCCCAACGCGCGTTCTCTCTTCCTGCGGCTGGACAGCGAACTGGCGCGCTCCCGCCGTGCCCGCGAGCCGCTCACCGTGCTGGTCTGCGACCTGGACGGCTTCAAGATGGTCAACGATTGTTACGGCCACCTGGTAGGCAACAAGGTGTTGCGCGCGGTGGGCAACGCGCTGCGCGAAAGTTGCCGCGAATACGATTATGTGGCGCGCATGGGGGGCGACGAATTCGTGCTGATTTTGCCCGCCAGC
This sequence comes from uncultured Solibacteraceae bacterium, assembly GCA_964487165.1. Classification (GTDB taxonomy): domain Bacteria; phylum Acidobacteriota; class Terriglobia; order Bryobacterales; family Bryobacteraceae; genus PALSA-129. Next base: position 4,107 of record CAZARO010000125.1, read on the forward strand.
GACCGCGATAGCATGCAGCAGCGCATCGAGGAATTGCGCGAAATCGGCGGCGCTGCGGGCTGCGCCGTCACCGGCATGCGGATGATGACCATGAGTATCGGCGAAGCCTTCTATCCGCAGGATGGCGCCGACGCGGAGCAGCTTTTGGCGGTAGCCGACCGCCGGATGTACCGCGCCAAACAGCGTACCCGTACTCCCCGGCCGGCGGTGGCGGCGATGCCCGCCCCGGCGTTTGTGACGGTGCGATAGGGGCATCTCCGTCCGCGGACAATCTGTCCATCGCAGCCGTTTGGAGGTGACAGACTGTCCCTGCCCGTCCGCGCGCCGGCGGAAAATCGGCGGCAAACAGGAACGTTATCGCAAGCGCCCGGTGGCACGTTTCGTGCATAGGATGGCGCGCGAGGGGCGACTCACAACGATGACAACACATCAGCCGATATTTGCCACGCGGCGGCCGTTACGGATTGCGGGCGTGCGCCAGTTGCTGGCGGGAGCGGGCATCCTCGCCGATCCCAAGCTGGTCTACCCGGAAGACCTGGAAGGAGCAGTGACAGGCGCGGGGAACTGGCTGGTGATTCTCGACGGGGAATCGATGCCCCACACGGATATACTCCTGCGGCTGCGGCGCTCGTCACCCGGTTCACGCATCGTGTTATGGACGGAGCACCTTACCCAGGATCTGTTGGTAGCCACTCTGGAATTCGGTCTCCAAGGGCTGCTTTCCAGCCGGCTCCCGTTGGAGGAAGCCGCCGCGGCGCTGCGGCGCATGTGCCGCGGCGAGCGCCTGCTGCGCTTCGATTCCGATATCGACACGCTCCATCGGCCGGCAGCGGTGGAAGCGCCCAGCCAGCCGGTAGCACAGCAGGCGGTGGCAGCGGCGCCCTCATTCGATGCACAATGGATGCTGGATGGGGCCGACTCGCAGGGAAGGGAAACTTAGGAAAGGCATGACGCCTTCGCCGACTATGGAGGGATCGTCCGCCGTTCCGTTCGCGGCCAGTCAGCCCGCCGGCAATCGCAACGATCGCCGCTTCATCGTCAACCAACCGGCCTACATTTCCTGCGCCGGCGCACCCGGGCGCGTGTGGACCGCCCGCATCTGCGACATTTCCCGCCGCGGCATGCAGTTGATGCTGGACCAGGCAGCAGCGCTCGATCCCGCGCTGCTCATTACCTGGAATGGGCGCGAGATTCACGCCACGGTCCGCTATCAGCAGCAGCGCGGCGCGGATTACCGCGTGGGCGTGGAACTTTCCGGCTCCTGGGACTCGCTGGTGAGCGATGTGCTGGCCCAGCAGGCGGAGGAACTGCGTCAATCCAACCAGGCGCTGCAGAAGGCCGAAGGCGAGTTGGTGGCCGCGGCGGCGGTGCTGCGCCACAAGAATCAGGAACTGGCCGCGGCGCTCGACGTGGCCTCGCAAGCCAGCGAAATCAAGAGCCGCTTTCTGGCCAGCGTGTCGCACGAATTTCGCACTCCGCTGAACGGCATCATCGGATTCTCGGAACTGTTGTATGACTCCGTGGTCGGCCCGGTCACCGAGGAGCAGCAGGCGTGCCTTTCCGACATCCTGGGCTGCTCGCGGCACCTGCTCACGCTCATCAATCAAGTGTTGGATCTGACCAAGATCGAATCCGGCAAAATGGATTTCCAGCACGAGGAACTGCACTTGGAAAATGTGGCCCGCGAGGTGATGGAGGGCGTGAAAGGTATCGCCGCGGGCAAACGAATCGTCATGCGCTTCGAGGGTGACGGCAAGGTTGGCCCGGTGCTGGCCGATGCCGCCCGCCTGCGCCAGGTGCTTTTCAATTACCTGTCGAACGCGCTCAAATGCACCTCGGAGATGGGCTCCGTGGTGGTCCGCATTGCCGCCGTAGAGCCGGCCTCCTACCGGATTGAAGTGGAGGATACCGGGGTGGGCATTCATCCCGACGATCTGCCGCGGCTATTTACCGAATTCGGGCAACTGGGCGCGTCCGAGAAGGCCAAATCCGGCACCGGACTGGGTCTGGCCATCACGCGGCGGATTGTGGAAGCGCAGGGCGGACGGGTCGGCGTGGAAAGCACTCCGGGCGTCGGCAGCCGCTTCTGGGCGGTGCTCCCTGCGAATCCTACGGGCGATGCCGGCCGCGTATTAAACTATTGAGGGTTTCATATTACGTTGACAAAACCGCTCTCTGGCGGTCGCGGCTCCAATTCACGCCGAATGCTATACACAGAGCCGCGATCGCCAGGGAGCGGTAACTTGGGAGGCGATATGACCGAGAGAGAGCGAAGCCTGGGAAGCCGCTGGTTCGAGGAAGTCTGGAACCAGCGGCGGCGCGACGCGATCGGCGAAATGCTCGCGCCGGACGCTGTCCTTCATGAAGCCGGCAGAGATTCCATCGGGCCCGACGGCTTTTACCCGTTTTTCGACCGGTTGAGGGCGGCGTTCCCCGATTTGCGGGTAACCGTCCACGACTCTTTTGCCGAGCACGATCGGCTTTGCGTCCGCTGGTCGTGCACCGGCCGGCATGACGGGGAGGGACTCGGTTTCCCTGCCACCGGGAAGAGCTTCGAGGTTACCGGCATCAGCATCATGCGGATTGGGGGCGGTCGGCTGGTGGAAGGCTGGCAGAATTGGGACATGCTGGGAATGTTGGAACAGATTCAGGAGCGGGATAAGTCGCCGACCTATGTCAGTGCTTAGTGGCCCGCCGTGCCCTCGAGCGACCTGACTACCGCGGCGGCATCGGTAACTTGCCCGCTCAGGATTGCGGTAATCAGCGCGCGCATGACCACCGTATTGAAGCGCTTCTCGTAAACCGAACCGGAGGTCTGCCCCGGCAGCTTCAATAAGAACGGCACCCCCATGGTGTCCTGGTGCGATGCGGCTTCGTCCTCCGCCGTCCATACCGTGGTGGCGCGCCACAGAGCGGTCCGCCAGCCGTGGTCGGCGCTCACCAGGACCGCGGTGCGATCCCACAGCCCGGCTTCCTCCATAGCTCGCCGCAACGTACCCAATTCGCGGTCCACTAAGACGACGTTGTCTAAGTAGCTTCCGCGATTTCCGCTGTCGAACTTACTCCGCGCTCTATCATAGATGGCCGGAGGGTGCGGCACCGGCAGATGGATAAGCGCCATCCCGATCTCCGGATCCGCGACGATCTCGCGGGCCCGATCGCTCAAAAAGGCGAAGCGCCGCAAGTGCGCCTGGCGCTGGAACGTTTCGGGATCCACGCCCGGAAGGTGACCGATCAGCGGCATGGCGACAAACTGGAGGCGCACGCGATCCCACATGCCCTCCGGCAACGCCCGCGATTCCGACGGCTCCTCGACCCCCGGCGGCAGCCATCCCGCGGTCCAGTAGCATTTCGTCAGGCTGTGGCCGAGCACCCTGCCGTAGGGATGAAACCAGCCCACCAGCGCAGTGTTGAAACCCAGGCCGCGGGCGGCATCGAAGACGTTGGGAAGGCTGCTCCAGGGAACCGGCTCGGGATGCGAACTCAGGCTTACGCGAAGATCGCCGGGGGCGTCGGGGGATGCTCGCAGCACCTTTTCCCCCAGGATCAGGCTCGGCAGCGAGGTTTCCGTTCGCCCCGTGGGCGACTCGGCGGCGCTCGCGTAAAAGCTCTCCTCCCGCAGAGCGTCGAGATTCGGCAGCGCCATGCCCGCCGCGCGATTGCCGAACGCGATGGCCTGGCTTAATTCGTCGAAAACGATCCACACCACGCGGGGCGCATGGCGCGCCGAAAGGAGCGGCGCGCCCAGAGCGCCATCGGCATAAGCGCTGTGCGGGTAAAGCAGCGTACTGCGCGCGGCTTGCACCAGCACCAGGATCAGAATCGGCCATGAGTAGAGCAGGGCGCTGCGCATGAGCCGTGAGGCCCGCAGAGGCCGCAGGCAAGCCCAGACCAAAGGCGCGGCGCCCGCCAGCAACGCCGCCGGCCAAAACCATGGCGCGCGAACCCACGCCGTGAGCTCCAGCGGAGCGGCCCGCAACAGCGCGACCGAGACGATTCCCAGGGGCGCCAGGCACAACGCCAGGAAGAGGAAGTGAAGCGCGACCACCCGGTTGAGCCGCTGGCGGAGGCAGAACTCCCAGCCGGCAAACATCGCCAGCGTGAGCACACCCTGTAGCGCGATGACCGGAACCGCCACTGCTCGGAACGGGTCGTAGCGGGCGAAATAGGCCACGTTCCCCTCGGCATATTCCACCCAGGTATCGGCAAAACACCAGGTGGCGAATGCCAGGCAGATCAACAGACGGCGGAGCAGGTTCAGGCCTCCTTCTTTCGCAGAAGGTAGATCCGCCGGGTGGGGCTAATGCCTGCGGCTTCGACGATTTGAAACCAGCCGCCGGCGGCCCGCTCGAAACTCTCCGGTGTGATGTCGCGATGGAGCGCGTCGCGTCCGCGGGCGATGTGCTGGAAATTGGCATCCTTGGGGTCGATATATTCCACCAGGGCCCACCGCGTGGTCAATTCGGCGGCGAGTTGCAGGATCGCGGTTAGAGGCACGCGTTCATTCACCAACACGTGGTGCATCAGGGCCAGCATCAGGACGCAATCGAAGCTGCCGCGGGCCCGGTCGAGGAAGGCGGCGCACTCGTTGTTCCGCCAACCGCAAGCGCCTGGAGGGCGGCCGATATCCACTACCAGCGGCAGAATGTCGAGCGACGCCTGGCTGGCCGAACTCCATAGCGCGCCGATCACGGCTTCGTCGCGGTCGATGGCAACCACGCGCGCGCCGGTGCGCGCCGCCAGCCAGCTGAAGTGGCCGGTGTTGGAGCCCATATCCAGTACAGTGCGGGGCGAAAACCGCTCCAACGCCGACGCCACGAAGCGCTCCTTCCCGGCCAGCTCGGCGGCGGTATAGGGATGGCAGGAGTCCGCATATTGGAGCGCGGCGCTTCCCTGCCGCGTGCGGCCCACGCACCGCAGTTGCCGGCCCGCCCGCGCGAACAGGCTCTCCAACAGGAATGCCGCTTCGTCTTCGTCCCGTGCCTGGCGCGCCCGGTATGTGCCCGCGGACTTGCCGCGGCCGGCGCGTGCCAGAAGAACCGGCATGGTCACCGAAGAGAGAAACGGCGGAAACAGCAGGCGGTAAGCGGGGCAGAGCGCCCACAGCTTCTCCGGTTCGATGCCGTCGCGATGGGGCAGCAGAATCTCGTCCGGCCGCAGGCCGAAATACCGGAAAGCCAGTAAGGGGAGGGTGAAAGTGCGGACGAATTGCGCATAAGGTTGCCAGACCGGCTCTCTAGGATCGCGGTGGCAAAATGACAACAGATCCACAAACACCGGCCGGCATCCGTCAAATATCAAGTTATAGGGAGTAGCATCCTTGAGAGTGAATCCGGCGCGCATCGCCTCGCGGGCTAACTCCAGAGTCAACTCCGCGGCGGAACGGAGCATTT
>CAZARO010000126.1:0-9450 GCA_964487165.1 uncultured Solibacteraceae bacterium
AGTCTTCACGGGGTCGCTGATCGCCATCGGTTTGAGAGAGAAAGAAGCCTTCTCGAATTCCGGTACCATCTGTCCGCGAGTCACCCAATCCAGGTCTCCCCCCTTGGCGGCCGACCCGCCGGTGGGCCCCTGGTTGTCTTCGGAGTACTTCTTGGCCATTTCAGCAAAGTCGGCGCCGGCGCGAAGCTGCTTCACCAGGTCTTCGGCCTTGGCCTTGATTTTCGCCTCGTCAGCCGCCGGCTTGCCCTGGGTCATCAGCAGGATGTGGCGCTCATGAACACGCTCGGGAGTGCGGAAACCGGCCTGGTTCTGGTTGTACATCATCGTCAAGTCCGCATCCGTGGGATTGAGCGTCTGCTCCAGCTTGGCTCCATCGGCCACCAACACCACCAGGTTCCTGGTTTCCGGATCCTGGTAGCGCGCGGAGTTGGTCTTGAAATACTGCTGCATCTCCTCGGTTGACGGCTCCGCTTCCTTCTTGAACTTGTCCTGCGTCACCTTCACGTACTGGAGCTGCACCTGATCGCTCTTCTTGCGGTATTCCTCCTCCACTTCGGCCGGTGTCACCACGGAGCCCTCGATGGCTACCTCGCGCAGCTTGCTGATCAGCATCTGGCGTTTCAAGTCCGATTCGAACTCGTCGATAGTCACGCCTTGCTGCGCCAGCATGGCGGCGTAGACGTCTTTGCCGACGAACTTACCATCCTGGAAGAGGTTGGGAAAGTTCTGGCGAAGGGATTCAGCCACGTCCTGGTCCGAAACCTGCAGCCCCAGTTTGTGAGCTTCGTACTCCATGGCGCGCTCGTTGATCATGGTCTCGATCATCTGGGGCACATAATTGGGGATGATCTCGGCGGGGATCTTCTGGCCTCTGGTCTGGGTCTGGATCGACCGGCGGGCATCCGCCTCGGTGATCTCGGTGCTGCCGATCTTGGCCAAAATCACATCGCTCACGCCCGTGCCCGTGTTGTAGTTGGGCACCAGGTATAGGAGCATGGATGCCGAAACCAGCACCAGAATGCCGCCCATCACGTACTTCTTGGCCTTTTGAGAATTGAACAGATCAAACATTTACGTGCGAACTCCTGTCGTCAAAACAAGGGGAAATACCAGTATAGGGCATCTCGAATCGACTTTGGGCCGGTACTGCCGATACGCTATAATCTCGACTTGGCTCCAGCCCACTTTATGAGCGGCGCATCGCCGGCCGTAAGGTTGAAGCTCCCACGTTCCGCAAGGACCTAATGATTCCGGACAGGTTGCTGGCACGCTTGACTCAGATTCCCGGCGCTCGGAGTTTGTGGTGCAAGTTTCCCTTCGGCCCATTGGATACCAGAGTAAGATACGGGATTTTTGACCGGCCGCACTATGCTTATGGCGTCTATTCCGCCGCGGACCTTGCCAGGCGATTAGGCTTGAGCGCGATTTCCATAATCGAAATGGGCGTGGCGGGCGGCAAGGGACTGCTGGCTCTGGAACGAATAGCCGGCCTGGTCGGCGAGAGTCTTGGGGTCCGCATTTACGTGACCGGCTTTGACAGCGGGCAGGGCATGCCCGCGCCGGCCGATTATCGCGACGTACCCTATGTCTGGGGTCAGGGCTTCTATGCCATGGATGCCGCCAGGCTCAAGGCCCAGCTGTCGCCCGGCACCGAGTTAATTCTCGGCAACGTGGAAGAAACAGTTCGCGCGTGGGCGCCCAAGGCGAGTATCGGTTTCGTGGCCTTCGATCTGGATTACTATAGCTCCACCAGGCAGGCATTCCGCTTGTTTGATAATGACGATGCCAACACCCGCCTGCCGCGCACTTATTGCTATTTCGACGACCTGTTCTGGCCGGAACAGGCCTGTCACAACGAATACCTGGGGGAGTTGTGCGCGATTCGGGAGTTTAACCAGGAGCACCCGCACCAAAAAATCTGCCCCATCCACCTGTTTCGCCATACCAGACCTCACCCGGCGCCCTGGAACGAGCAGATGTACGTGCACCACGATTTCCGGCATCCTCTGTACTGCCGCAACGTGACGCCATCCGGCGAGCAATACACGCAGCTGCCGTTATGAATCTGATGCCGGAGCAGGCGACGCTATTGTTGCCCTTCAGGAAAACTCCGTTGGACGGCGCGCCGCCGCTTCGTGTAGGAATAGCGCTGGACCGCGACCCACCTGCTCCGTGGGTGGATGTCCTCATCAGGTTTCTGAGACAGATTCCGGGAATCGAAGTGCAAGCTTTCCCCATTGCCAGGCGAGGTCCGTCGGACCTGAAGCGGTCCGGGTGGCTGGTAGACCGCCTGTATTCCATGAGCCGGGCGAAGTTCGATCCGTTCGGGGGAATCGCTTCCGGCGGCAGCGGTTCCGCCGCTCCAGAATCTATCGAGGCCATGCGGAATGCCGGCTGCGGCACGGTGGTCTGGCTGGCGGACTGCCGGGACGACGGCGGCGATCTCCGGAGCCTCTCGAAACATGGAGTGTTCACGGTCCGATTGGGGGAACGGGATGGGGCGATCCCTTTCTGGGACGAGGTGGCCAAGAGCAGCGTGACGTCCACCGCGGCCATCTTCTGGCACGACACTTCCCTGTCGCAGGGGCGGGCGGTGCGCACAGCCGAGACTTCCACCTCGCAGGGACTTTTCGTCACCGCGAACGCGGAACAACCTTTGACCGCCGTGATTCGGATGCTCGGCGCACTGTGCCTGGAGATCCGGCGCGATGGTCCGCGATTCCAAGAGCGCGTGCGGGGCCTGGCGATCCAGCCGATGGCAGTTGCCGCGCAGCGGGAAATCCCTTCGAACTTCGAGGCGGCACGCTTCGCCGCAATGAAGTTGATGCGGAGCGCGCACCTTCGTTGGATCACGCGCGGGAAGACGACGAGGTGGTTTGTGGCGATGCGGCCGAATAGCGGCGAGAGCATCGTCGATGCGCAACGGTTGGGTTTGTCAGGGTTCCGGGAAGTCCCTCTGCCGAAGGGTGTGGAAGCCATGGCCGATCCGTTTCTCTGGGAGGCCGGCGGTGCGCAGTATCTGCTGTTCGAGGAGATGGCGGTGGGACGATCGCGCGGCCGCCTGGGATGCGTCGAGGTGTTGCGGGACGGCACTTATTCGGAAATGAAGATCGTGCTGGAGCGGCCCTATCACCTCTCCTACCCTTGCGTGGTGCCTCTGAAAGACGAGTTATTCCTGTTACCCGAGACGGCGGAGGCGAACCGCGTCGATCTCTACCGCTTTACGCGTTTCCCGTGGGAGGTGGAATTGGTCTCATCGCCGATCGAGGGAGTAGCTTTGGTAGATACCACGCCGGTATTTATCGACCGCCATTGGTATATCTTTACCACCACGATAGAGCCTTTCATGGAGACCGTGCTCTTCTCGGCAAGCAGGCTGGAGGGGCCGTGGAGCCTGCACCCGTGCAATCCGGTGTCGACTTCAGTGAGAAGCTCCCGCTCCGCCGGCCAGCTGTTTTGGCGAAACGGACGATTGTTCCGGCCCACGCAGGATTGCTCGGTGCGCTATGGGTACGGGATCTTAGTCAACGAAGTTACTAAGTTGACGCCAGATGAATTTGAGGAACGGCCGGTGAGTTATCTGGCCCCGTCATGGAGTCCTGACCTGCTGGGGACTCACACCTGGAATGAGAGCTCCGCTTTTCAGGTACTCGACGGAATTCGCTACGCGCCGTTGGACAGCGGTCCGAAATAAGATACGGCTATCCCCCCTTACTCCGAAGTCCGGTGAAGCTCGTCCCAAATCCTGCCATACAAATCCCGCACTTTCGGGTCGATGCCGTACTCGCGTGGCAGGTGGTTAGCTTGAGTTAGTTCGACGACATCGGCGTAATCTCTCGTCCGAACAATTCCCCGGCCTATATAAGTGGAGAGTTTCGCTGAGATCAGCTTTTCGAGCGTCAGCACTTGTGGCTCGTCGGAAACACGGACCGGCATGGGCAGTGTGAGCGGGCCCGAATCGACCTTCTGGCCACCCGGCAGGAGATCGACCTCTACCTTCGTCTCACGATCCGTTACGGTCATCTTCGGGCCGGGATTAGCCACGAACCCGTTCATTGATAGCTTTTCACGGGCCAGTTCCACATCGGGAACGATAATATCCACGTCGACTGTGAAGCGCGGATAACCGCGCTCCTGCACGGCGAAGCCTCCGCACACGTAGTGAGGAATGTTGAAGAGCTTCAGAACCTTCAACGTCTTCAGAAGCGTCGTTTCGATGTTGGTTGAGCCGCTCGATTCCCTCAAGAATGCCGCCTGTTCCCGGAACGGCAGGGAGGTTTTCATACAGGCATCACGCCAGATGGTCCTTCCCCGGCCGGTAAGGGAAAACCGGCGACGGCGGCCGCTCGCCCAGTCCGCACTCGGCATGCACCGCGCGAACGGCGTTCTCGAGGCCGGCACGCTGCACCACCACCGCGATGGTCAACTCGCTCGACCCCTGCGCGATGGCAATGACATTCACGTGCGCCCGTGAAATCGCCGTGAAAATGCGGCCCGCGAGGCCCGACTTACCCTGCATGCCTTCGCCTACCGCAGCCAGCAGGCCCACGTCGCGGTCGACGTGGATGGGCTTCAAATAGTGATGCGCCAGCTCCAGCACCAGCGCCGACTCCAGGGCTTCCTGCGTCTTTGCCAGTTCTTCCTCGCGCACCAGGAAGCAGAAATTCTGCCGGTAGCTGGAACTGGAGAGCAGCAGCACCTCCACGTTGGCGCGCGCCACGGCATCGAGCGCCCGCGCCATCACCTTCACGCCGTTCAGTTCCGGGCTGGCCGGTTCCAGGGATACCAGCGCCACCTTGGTCATGGACGCGACGGCGCGCGCGCCGCCGGCTATCGCGGGAACCGAGGGCACAATCTTCGTCCCCGGTTTTTCGGTGGCGAAGCTGTTCTTGCTCCACACCGGGATGTTCTTATCCACCAGCGGGGCGAGCGTCCGCGGATGCAGGACCTTAGCGCCGTTGTAAGCCAGTTCGGCGGCTTCGGCGTAAGTGATGGCGTCCAGCACCTGGGCGTCCGGCACCAGCCGTGGATCGGCGCTCATGATGCCATCCACGTCGGTCCAGATCCACAATTCGGCGGCATCCAGGGCAGCCGCCAGAATGGACGCGGAAAAATCCGATCCGCCGCGCCCCAGTGTGGTGGGACGGCCGTCGGCGGTAGCGCCGTTAAATCCCGTGACAATCGGCAGCGTTCCCTCGCGCAGCAGCGGAACCAGGCGCGCCACGGCCTTCACTTCCGTGGGCTCCATGAGCGGCGAGGCGTTGCCGAACATAGCGTCGGTCACCACCACGTCGCGGGCGTTTACGGCTTGGGCCGGCGTTCCGGTAACCGTCAGGTATTCGGAAAACAGCGTGGCCGAGAGCCATTCGCCCGTCACCACGGCTTCATCCACGGAGCGCGGAGGGCGTTCGCCCAGCATGGCCATGCCATTCACGATGCGCTCGAATTCGGCGATCAACTCGGCCAGCCGCGCGGTCACCCTGGCCTGGCTTTCGGGCGGAAGCAGGTCGCGGCAGGTCTCTTCGTGGCGGCTGCGCAGGTTCGCCAGATTGGCGTCCACGGCGGCGCGGTTGCCGGCCTCGGCGTACCGCATGGCGTCGAGCAGCAGGTCGGTGATTTTCGACATGGCGGAAACCACCACCACCACCGGGCGCCTGGCTTGTTCCTGCTGCACGATGCTCGCGGCCACGCGCATGCGCTCAGCCGAGCCCATGCTGGTGCCGCCGAATTTCATGATGAGCAAATCGGCCAGATCACTCATGGCTGTGATACTCCCTTCCGTTGGTGACGCGGTCGCGTACCATTTTCAGGATGGCCTCGGCCACTTCGTCCTCGCTGAGGTGCGTGGAATCCAGGTAGACAGCGTCCGGCGCCTGTGCCAGAGGCGCGTCGGCGCGGGTGCTGTCGCGGTTGTCGCGCTCCTTCATCTGCGCGGCGAGCGTGCTCTCGGAGATCTCGTCGCCTTGGGCGCGCGATTCCAGCAGACGGCGGCGAACGCGCTCCTCCAGGCTGGCGTCGAGGAAAACTTTGACGTCCGCATGGGGGAAGACCACGGTGCCGATGTCGCGGCCTTCCATCACCACGCTGACCTTTTGCCCGATCTCGCGCTGCTTGGCCACCATGGCGCGCCGCACACCGGGGATCACGGCGATACGCGACGCGCCATTGGTCACTGCGGGCGTGCGGATGGCCGCGGTTACATCTTCCCGGTTGAGCTGGATGCGGCCCGGAGCGAGCTCGATCTCGGAAGCCAGGGCGAGCTGCTCCATGCGGTGGGAATCGTCGAAATCCACGCCCTGCCGCACGGCCCAAAGGGCTACCGCGCGGTACATGGCGCCGGTATCTATATAGGTGAAGCCCAGCCGCTCCGCCAGCCGCTTGGCGATGGTGCTTTTGCCGGCGCCGGCCGGGCCGTCAATGGCGACGATTACGCGTTTCGGTTTGATTTCGGCCAAGACATAGAATAACAAGTGGGATGAGCCGGCAAGAGTCCGCTCGTCTGGTGGCCAAGGCTTACGTCCATCCAGGACACTAAACTAATGGTACTTTCGCAACCCGATTGCGGGTGAGTTCGCCCCACTCCAGGTCGCCCGGCCGAGGTCCCTTCCGGGTACGCACGGGAAACTTCCACTGCTTGTCCCCGGAACTCTCGCACTACCCCAAGATCATCTGGCGGTGCAGTCTGCTGTGTCGTCCATGCACACGGATAAGAAGGAAGCAAGAACGAGAATTCCTCCGCGCTGTTTTTTTATCCGTGTTCATCTGCGTTCATCGGTGGCCCGATTTGTGCTGCCCGCGATACAGCCCAAAGCGCACAACCATGGTCGAAAGGCCAAGGCCTCGCCTCGCCGGCAATCCTTCAGTCCTGGGTTTTGCGAGAGTACCTTTTTTTATAAATACCTAGCCGCTGCTGCTGCTGAACTACGCCTTCCCATCACTGTGCCGAATCCGGCGCACGCCCAGTTCATCTCCCGTGAATCCACCGACGCTCGGGAAGAGACCCGTGCGCTGTCCGCAACCCGAGCCCGCCAACTCCCGGGGTTGCCCGCCGGCGAGTCGGTGCTCGACTATAGAGATCTGGCGATCTTGAAATTTTTCCTCTACTCTGGTGCGAGACTCTCTACCGCGTGTCGGCTAAACGTCTCGGACTTCCATCAGGACGGCGACGAAGCCACGATCCGCTTGCATGAAAAGGATGACAAGCACCACACCATCGGCATCCACTTTAGTGCCGCCCAGGCGATCGCCGATTACATCGAGAAGGCGGAACTGAGTCGCGGTCCCCTCTTCCGGCCACGGCTCAATCCCCGCAGCCAAAAGTTGGGACTGGCTGCGATGGACCCCGCAACCATGTACCGGCTGGTCGAAGGCTACCTACAGCAGCTCCCCGGTGCCGTAAAAGAATTAACCACGAGCGAGGGCGCAGTTGCCCGGCTGAACGTTTATACGCCCCACTCGCTTCGGGCCACGACCGCAACCTTGCTGCTGGACTCCGGCGTGCACATTCGCAAGGTGCAGGCCCTGCTCGGCCACCGTCACATCACTACAACGCAGATCTACGACAAGCACGCAGATCTACGACAAGCGCCGTCGTTCCACTTCCGAGAGCGCGAGCCATGATTTGGCGATTTGAGCGCTTGCTGCCAGTGATGGTTGGGTTTGATGCGGTGTTGAGCCCGCGCGGGGTGGTTACAAACCATTCTCCGAGTCGCGCGTGGACACCAGCTGGCTGAGATGGGGCCTTTGGCCACCCGTGACGACCCGGTTCAGCGGTTCGAGGTGTGATCCGCACTACCCGGAGGGGCGTGCGCATGAGTAATCGCGGAGGAGGCCACAAACACCACGCGCTTTCAAGAAATAGAGCCTAGAGGCGTAAATGGAACACCCCATCCAGTTCATCAACTCGCACATAGCCTCAATCACCTGATTCGTTGACGCGGGCCGCGCCTGTCGAACCTACATGAATCATAGTAGTGGCGGAGGTTGTATCCAGCTTCTGACCGGTCCCCCTTCAGAAACCGGATTAGCCATTGGCCGAGCCGCTCGGCGGTCACTTCAGGGAATTATCACGCTAACATGCCCGCCGGAATTGATCGTTGCCGGGACCGAAAGCTTACTCCACCTCGATCACCGTGGTGCGCCGGTTGCTCTTACCGCCCAGGACAGCCGTGACTGTTACCTCGTAAACGCCCGGACCCATTCCGCCGAAAGGAATTTCGCTCAACATGCGAAGCGAGCCGTCCGCCTCGGGCACGGGTAGCGGCACGCGTCCGGCGCTCACCACTTTGCCATCGTGCGCCACCGCGATGCGCACCTCCGGGCTCGCGCTCGCTCCTGGATACAGCACGAAATAAACCCCCTCCGCGCCGCTTCCATTTTTCGACACTGTGGCCTTCATCTCCGGAGTAATCTTGCCTCCGGCGAACTCGAGCGGGTCTGTCACGTCGCGCTCTTCGACGCGCTGCTGGCTCCGCACCAGCACAAGATCGCTCAACACGCCCACACCCGGCACAACGAGCGCGACCTTTCGGGTGCTCGCCGCCGCGCCGTCCACGTCGTTCGCGACCGCCTCCACGTGATACCGTCCCGGCGGGAGCGCAAGGGGCAGCGTGACCGTCACCTCGCCGCGTTCGAACTCCGCGCGCTTTTCGGCGGGCGCTTGAAACACCAGGTCGCGCGAAATCTTCCGCACCACCTGGTCCTGCTCGTCTTTCACCAGCGCGAGGAATGCCACGTGAATGCGAAACGTTTTACTCTGGAGGTCTTCGGCAAAATGCAGAGCCTGGCTGGGCACAGCAAACACCGCACGGCAATCGGTGGATTGCTCGCCGGTGCGGAACGTCAGCACGCCGGCATGAAAATCGAACGCGTGCGGCGCGGGTTGCCGGGCGAGCGCCACTAAAGCGTCGGCCTCGAAGGGCGCGAGCGATGTGCCGGCAACCAGCGGCAGCGCGAAGTATCCCTTGCGCGCCTGCACATGGATTCCAGTCCTGCGCGGGCGCACCTCGATGGTCCGAAAATGGCCGTCGTAATTGGTCGAGGCCGGCGCGTAGGTCGCTTCATAGTGCGCCCTCACCTCTTCCATCACGTGGCGTAGCGGCAGCCGCGCGTCGTTGGTATTGCTTATGGCGAATCCGCCGGTGTCAACCGCCAGGTTGCGCAGGTTTTCCGAAAAATTAGTCTGCTTCGCGCCTGGACTCCCATCTACGTCGCTGATCGCGCGCTGCAGAATGCCGCTCTCGGCTACCGAAGACTTGGTGTCGAGCCCCGTCGGGTCCACGGTATAAAAGGCGATATTGGCGCGGTTGGCGGCGCTGATCACGGCGCGAAATCGCTCCGGCTGCTCGGGGGGAACAATCAGGCCGGGAGAAAAATAGATGATGGTCTTGCGGCCGGGAAGCGTCGCCTGCGCCTCGATCAGCCGCTGCAACGCATCCATGGATAAGTTGC
>CAZARO010000127.1:0-9417 GCA_964487165.1 uncultured Solibacteraceae bacterium
GGCCGCGTCTTCCCCGCCGCGACGTCCGACAGGTACGCCAAGCCTTCAGTCGCGTCGCTCGGGCCGATCCGGTACAGCACGCGCTGCCCGTTGTTGGAGAGACCCAGGATGACCGGCCACTCCCGCCCGGGCCCGGAATCCATCTGCGGGGCGAAGGTGTAAAGAACCGTGTCGCGTCCCGAGGCCAGGTCACGGGCGATGAGCTGTCCCACTCCCCGGCCGGATTTGAAGATCAGAGTGCTGGCATCGTCGCTCAGGGCCAAAGGATTTATCATGACCGACTGGTAAGGAGCAAAGGGGGTGAACTTCCCGCCCTTCCACACCCCTGCCGGGTACGCCACCGACATACTGTTTCGATTGGACAGGACCATCACGGAACCGTCGGATGCAAGCGATGAGGTGGCGCCCCAAACTAATGGCGGAACGGTGGTGCGCTGTCCGCTAGCGAGTTCGATCAGGGTGGCGTCAGGCGAATTCGGATTGGGCTCCGGCGCCAGCAAAGCCCACTTGCCGTTTCGGCTCAGGTGCAGCGTCCCCGAACCGAGATTGCGGCTCTCCGCTGCTCCGGCTAATAATATGCCGCACAGCCGTGCGCCGGAGCAGGAACCTTGAACGCTAAAGCCCACCGCCTTCCCGTCGCCAGTAACCGCCGGCGCGACGATGGAGTTGACCAAGCGCCCCTGTTGCGGCGAAAAGGTTCCCGCCTCCGCGAACATGGCTGGCCCGTCCGGACCCAAGCGGTACAACCGGCTCTGCGCATCGGTGGGGCTTCCGCTGCCCTTGAGAACCAGATGCGACGTGAAGAAGAGGTTCTTGCCGTCGTCGGTGGCAGACAGATGCGAGAACTGCGCGATGGCCGGTAGCGCCAAGCCAGCCATAAGCGCGGCCGCGTAGAGAACTCCTGTGCGGGACATATGTTGACCGTAGCTCTCCTGACTGGCGGACACAAGGGGCAATGGTTGCGTCAATCCTTGTTAACGGTCGGTGAGGTTGACTTGCGCACCGGTTAATCGCCAACGCTGTCAAAGCTCACTAAGGACCACCCGGTGTTCCACCGCGCACATCTCCGGAGCGCTGTGATAACGTGAGCTTCCGGGGGTAACTCATGCGGAAATCCGAAATCGCTGCCATAGCCGCCACGCTCTGCGCCGCGACTGCATTCGCTCAGGCCGCCGCGCCGCAAACCGCACCGCCTGCGGCCGACGTTCCGCAGCAGCAGAGGCAACAGCTTCAGCAGCAGCTTCAGCAAGTCCAGCAGCAGCTGCAGCAACTGGGAGGCGAGACTCCGTCTGCGGAACTGCAGCGGCAGATCCAACAGGTCACCCAGCAGCTTATGATGGTGGGACGAGGCGGACGCGCCGCCGCGCCGCCGCGGGCTGCCGCGCCAGTACCCTATACATGCGAGCCGGTGAATCCCAACGCCACGCCGGAAGCGCGCGCTCTCCTCAAAACCTTGTGCGACATTAGCGGCAAGGGCATCCTCACCGGGCAGCACAATTTTCCCAACGAACGCGACCAGGACACTGACCGCATCTTCGAGGCTACCGGCAAGTACCCCGCTATATGGGGCTCCGATTTCGGTTTCACCGAGGGCGAAGATAAGGACGCCATCACGCACCGCGATCTCATGATCGCCGAAGCCAAGAAGCAGGCCGCCGCCGGATCCATTATTTATCTCTGCTGGCACATGCTGCGGCCCACCGAAGATGAGCCCGGTAAGCCAGGAGCGAGCTGGAGCGGCAGCGTGCAGGCCCGCCTCTCCGACGATCAATGGCAGGAGTTGATTACTTCCGATTCTCCGCTGCACCAACGCTGGGAGAGGTATATGGACACCGCGGCGGTCTATTTGAAGCAGTTGCAGGATGCCCACATCGCCGTTTTATGGCGGCCCATGCATGAGAATAACGGCACGTTTTTCTGGTGGGGCGGACGGCCGGGGGCTTACGGCACGGCCATGCTGTATCGCGAAGTGTACAATCGCATGGTCAATGTCCATCACCTCAATAATCTGGTGTGGGTGTGGAATCAGAACGGCCCCGCGCCCGGTGGCGAGTTCTACAATTTCTTTCCCGGCAAAAATTATTGCGACGTGGTCAGCTACGACAACTACCGCACGCTGGACGAACGGTTTTATTACGAAATCCAGACCATTGCCGACGGCAAGCCCATCGCGCTGGGCGAAGTGGGCACGATTCCCTCAGCGGAGGTGCTGAAGGCGCAACCCAAGTGGACGTTCTACATGACGTGGGCCGGTATGACCGGCGTGCCGCCACAGCCGCCCTCACCGGAGGCGGTCCGCGAACAGCGGCAACAGCTGGTGCGGCAGATGGAACAACTGCAGCAACAGTTGCAGCAGTTGGGAACGGGAACACCGTCGGCCGAGCTTCTCCAGCAGGTACAGCGGGTCGCCATGCAACTCGGGCCGTTGGGAGGCGGAGGCGGCCGCGGACGCGGTCCGAATCCCGAAGCTGCCCGGCAGGCGCTCCGCGACGCGTACAGCAATCCCTACCTGATCAAGCGCGGCGACGCGATACCGAAGTAGGCTCCGGCAGATGGGCGGGGCCGGCTCCGCCGAAACTTCCAAGGCTAGAAAGGATTTCGAGGGCGCAGCGTTGGCTTATATTCGTGCCGGCGCCGCACCGTCATTCTGACTTCCGACAGCCCGCTAGGGCTGTCAGACTTCGTCGGATCCGCAGGGGCCGCTTCAGTCTTCCAAAATCCTGAAAGGATTTCAAGGGCGGAGCCCTTGCTTACGTCTTACCCGCCAGATCCACGTCGTTCAGGGTGTATTTCACTTTCAGATCGCGAATGGCATTGCCGACGGCGTCTTCCGGTCCGACGTAGCCGGAGACCAGCGCATGCAGCTTGTCGATGGCGGCCGGATAGGTGTCGCCGTTATAGGCGCGGCTCCGGCTGAAGTCCAGAAAACCGGTGGCCGAAGCATCCAGCGCCATGCGGACTTCCTGCAGCAGCTTCTGGCGCTTCATCATCTGGTTGACGAAGGTGCTGCGCACGCCTTGCGGATACTCCTGTTTGAGCTGCACATCGTACAGCACCTGCCGCACACGGCTCAATTGCGTGGCGACCTCACCGGCCGACTGCGCCAGCGATTTCGCCGATGCCGCGTTCTCTTCCAGTTCCTTGCCCTTGCCGGCGCCGTTGTTGACAATGCCGTCGCACCAGGACCGCGTGCTGCCCAGCAGATCTTTCTCCAGGGCATTGACGGCTGCCAGATCCACCTGTTCCTTGCTCAGCGTTTTGCAGAGCGAGGCGCCTTCGCGGCGCTCTTCCCTGCCGCACGCCGCGAGCCAAACCACCGCAGCCAGCAGACAGCCAAATCGAACTTTCCTCATATTCACCTCTGCTACTCCAGAACCACCCCAACTATATGCCCTTTCGCCGCCGGAGTCCATCCTGCGCGGCGCAACCGGGGAGTACAATACCCAGTAGCGGAGGTCGTTTATGCCTCTCCTCGAACGTCTACGCGAGTTCCTTCAGGCCAAACAGGCCGACTACACTCACTCCATTCATCAAAACGCCCTCACGGCCCGCGAGGTCGCCTCGGCGGAGCACCTGCCCCCACGGGAGGTTGCCAAAACGGTTGTGGTGCACTGCGACATCGGGTACGCCATGCTGGTGGTTCCCGCCAACAAACTGGTCGATTTTCAGGAAGTGCGCCTCGAACTGGGGTTCCAACAACTGCGCATGGCTACCGAGCAGGAACTGGGGAAGCTTTTCCCGGATTGCGAGCTGGGCGCCATGCCGCCGGTGGGATCTCTGTATATGCTCCCGGTGTATCTGGACGCCAGCATGGCGGACGAACGCCTGATCGCGTTCAATGGCGGCACGCATCGCGATGTGATTCATATGCCGACCAGGGAGTACCGCCGGTTAGTGCGGCCCGTGATCGTGCCAATGACGCGCGCCGAGGCTGCGCACGGGTAGAAGCTTTCAGCTAAAACACAACCGCTCCCTCGCGGTCTCGGCTCGGTGTCGTCATTCGTTCCGAAGTGCGCAAGTTGTTGATTTCTGGTTGGTCCAAAGTGGGGCAGGATGGCATCCTGCGGCCGATTGGCAATCGGCCTTCCGCGATACCGATGGTGCGGACCGGCGGGAACTAACTCGCCGCAGGTTGTCACAGTTGCCAACCTGTCCCACTTGGCTTCTGAAAGTTTCAAGACTCCATGGATTGCGCTGCAGGCGCATCACGGGTGCTGATCGCCGATCGCTATGCCCCCGCCCACGTCACCAGCCCCGGCATAAAGCTCTTCGCCTCGTCGCGGTGGAAGGGCAGCACGCGGACCGTGTACCCGTGCAACCCGCTATCGCGGCATTGCACACCCGATACTTCGAACATCTGCACGCCCTGGTGGATCTCACCCACCGGCTGCATGGGTAGCGCCGTGGCCTCGGTAATCTCCGAGTGAGCATTCAGCCGGCCCATGTAGAGCTCCACCAATACCTCGCCCGGCAAAATTCCGCCCAGCCGCACCCCCGCCCGCACCTGCAGGTAACTGCCCACCGCCACGCGCGGCTCCGGCAATCCGTCAACCGACTCCACCCGCACCTTCGGCCATTCCTTGGCGATGCGCCCGCTCCATGCCGCCAGCGCCCTGGCGCGGCAAAAATCGCCCCCGGTTAGATTGCGGTACCGTTCGTGCGCCACCACGTAGCAATCCGCGGCATACGATTTCACCACCCGCTGCATGTTGAAGGTGGCGCACAACGTGGCCACCGACGATTTCATCCCCGCGATCCAGCGGCGCGGCAGCAGGTCGGCGCCGCGTTCATAGAACGCCGGCACGATTTCGCGTTCCAACTGATCGTACAGCGCAGCCGACTCCACCTGGTCCTGGTATTCGGCGTTGTCGTAGTTTTCGCCCCGGCCGATGGCCCAGCCGATGAAGCGCTTTCCGGCCTCCGCGCTCTGCCACGCCTCGTCCCACCAGCCGTCCAGCGTGCTGAAATTGAGCGCGCCATTGGCCAGGGCCTTCATGCCGCTGGTGCCGCTGGCTTCTTGCGGCCGCAGGGGCGTATTCAGCCAGATGTCCGAGCCCTGCACCAGATAGCGCGCCACCGCCATGTCGTAATCTTCCAGAAACACCAGCCGGCGCCGGAATCGCGGCGATTGCGCCGCTTTCACAATCTGCTGGATCAGCGCCTTGCCGGCATCGTCGCGCGGGTGAGCCTTACCGGCGAACACAATCTGCACCGGCCGTCCCGGCTGATTTACGATGCGTTCCAGCCGGTCGGGGTCGCGCAACAGCAGCGCCGCGCGCTTGTAAGTGGCGAAGCGGCGCGCGAAGCCGATGGTGAGCGCATCCGGGTCCAACACTTCGTCGGCGGCATTGATCTCTGAAGGGGAGCCTCCGCGCCGCTGCAACTGCGCTCGCAGGCAGCGCCGCGCGTAAGCCACCAGGCGCTCCCTGCGGCGCTCGTGAGTGCGCCACAATTCTTCGGCCGGAATGGATTCCGCGCGCCGCCACAACTTACTGTCGGCATGCTCTTCACGCCACTGCGGCCCCAGGTAGCGGTCGTACAGTTGGTTCATTTCGTAGGAAATCCACGAGCGGAAATGGACTCCATTGGTAATGTGCCCGATGGGGACCTCATCCTCGGACAATCCCGGCCAGATGCCTTTCCACATTTGGCGGCTCACCTTGCCGTGCAGCTCGCTGACGCCGTTGCTGGAGGCGGCCAGCCGCAGCGCCAGCACCGTCATGCAGAATTCTTCGGAATCGTTGTGCTCGTTCTGGCGGCCGAGCGCCAGAAATTCCCAGCGGCTCAGCCCGAACCGGCCCATGTATTCGCCCAGGTAGCGGTCCAGCAGCGCCGGCGCAAAATAGTCGTGCCCCGCCGGTACCGGCGTGTGGGTGGTGAAGATCAGGCCGGCCGAAGCCACTTCCCGCGCTTCCGTGAACGAAAGGCCGCGCGTCTCCATCAGCCGGCGCACCCATTCCAGCCCGAGGAACGCCGAGTGGCCCTCGTTCATGTGACATACCGTGGGTTCGATGCCCAGCGCTTCCAGCGCGCGGTACCCGCCGATGCCCAGCAGAATTTCCTGCTTCAGGCGCATCTCCAGGTCGCCGCCGTAGAGCTGGTCGGTGATGTCGCGGTCCTCCTGGCGGTTTTCCGGCAGGTTGGTATCCAGCAGGAAGAGCGGCACCCGTCCCACGCGCACGCGCCACACCTGCGCTTTGACGTTGCGCCCGTCGAGGGTCACATGGATCACCACAGGACTGCCGTCCGGTTGCCGTTCCAGCGTCAGCGGCAGGTTTTGAAAATCGTTGTCCTCGTACGATTCCTGCTGCCATCCCGCGGCATTCAGGTATTGCCGGAAGTACCCCTGCTGATACAGCAGCCCCACGGCCACCAGCGGCACTCCCAGGTCGCTGGCCGACTTCAAATGGTCGCCGGCCAATACTCCCAAGCCGCCCGCGAAGATGGACACACACTCAGCGAGCCCGAATTCCGCCGAGAAGTAGGCCACCTGCAAACCCTCCACCTGGCCATACGTCCGGCGATACCAGGTGGAATCGGCGGCCAGATAGGATTCCAGTTCGCGCGAGGTCCTCGCCAGGTGCGCCAGAAACGATTCGTCGCGCGATAGCGCCTGCAATTGACCCTGTTGCACCAGCCCCAGCATGCGCACGGGATTGTGTCCGGTGGACTCCCAGAGGTCGCTATCCAGCCGGCGGAACAACTCAATGGTGTTGTGATCCCAGGCCCACCGTAGATTGTAGGCCAGCGGCCTGAGACCTTCGAGCGCCGGCGGCAACGAAGGGACAACTTGGAATGCATGAACTGGTTTCACTTTCTTTATTATAAGAGCCAAAAGTATGAATACGTGCGAATAAATTCTGAAGGTGCGTAAATAACCGGGCTTTCCGCGAAACCAGGCAGCCGCAGCCGTCGCGGCAGCGCTAGAATAGATAGCACCGGATTGTGGTGATGGAGGCGATTCCATGGAAACAAAACCGCGTCTGAAACATGCCGCCGGAAGCGCGGAGCTTCCGCTGGAAGAACAGATTCGCTTGCGCGCGCATCAGCTCTATATCGATCGCGGCAATGAATCCGGATCCGAAATGGACGACTGGCTCCAGGCCGAGGAGGAGTTGGCGGCCGCGCAGGAAGATCGCATGGAACGGGACTGAGGATCGCGAATTGAACAGAACGCAACTGTTACTGGCGGCCGGTTTATTCTGCTGCGCCGCTTTTTCCCAACCGGCAAAACCGGATTTTTCGGGAACTTGGAAGCTGAATAATGGCAAGAGTACGCAGGACGGCCCGGCCGACCGCGTCTATCTCCTGACAGTGGCGCTGTCTAAGAACAGCGTTACGGTCACCACCAAGTCCGAGGGCGTGACCAATCTGCTCGACGGAACTCTCCCCGTCACGGAAAAGTTTCGTATCGTGAAGCAGGGGGAAGTTTACCGTTCCACGCGGGCATACTGGGAGGGCACGACGCTGGTCTTCGAAATCACCGACAAAGACAGCAAGAAAGACACCGCCAGAGTAGTCTTTTACGTACGCGAATCGTGGACCTTGTCGCCCGATGGCAAGGTCCTTACCAAGTATCGCCGCACCCTCCAGGCTGCCAAGGGTCCAGACCAGAAACCCACGATTATCGATCAGAAGTACGTCTTCGACAAGCAATAAGATCGAGGGCTGCGCCCTTGAAATCCTTTCAGGATTTGGAAGACAGAAGCGGCCCCTGCGGGCCGATTGAAGTCTGACAGCCCTAGCGGGCTGTCGGAAGTCAGAATGGCGGTGGCCAGCGGCGGCCTTGGGGTCCTGGACCTAGCCTCGGGGCAAAATGCTGAAGTATCCTTAGTTTAGGATCGTTATTCCACCTAAGAATATATGCCTAAGCACCAGTGGACTCTCTTCGCCCTGGCCGCCGCTGGCGCCATCGCGGCGTCGGCCCAACAGGCCGATTGCAACGCACCCGCCCCCTCGCCTTCGGTCACTATCGCCCTTCCCGCCAACCCGTTTGTAGTGGCGCCCACGCGCGACGGGTGTTGGCTGTTCGTCGCCATGGTGGACAAAGGGAAAGGCGCCGTCGCCGTCCTGCAGCGCGATTCCGGCCGCGTGAAGTTGGTCCGCACGGTGCCTCTCCCATCCGGCGCCACGGGCATGTCCTTGACGCACGACGGCAAGTTGCTGGTGGTGGCGGCAGGCTCCTCGGTGGATCTTCTGGATACCGGGCGGCTGATCTCGGGCTCCGGCGAAGCGCTGCTCGGGTCGTTCAGCGATGGCGACAGGGCGAGCAGCATCTACGCCAACGTGACGGCCGACGACAAGCTGCTCTTCGTCAGCGACGAATCGAAGGCAACCATCACCGTCGTCGACTTGGCGAAGGCGCGTGCCAACGGCTTCAAAGACAGCGCCATCATCGGTCGAATTCCGGTAGGGCGAGCGCCCATCGCACTGACATTTTCGTCCGACGGCAAATGGCTCTACACCACCAGTGAGGTCGCCGCGGACGACTGGCACTGGCCGGCGGCCTGCAAACCCGAAGGGCGCGCGGCCGATGCGCCCATCAGCAATCCCGAAGGTGCGGTAATCGTGGTGGATGTGGCGCGTGCCGCCACGGACCCGGCGCACGCGGTGATGGTGCGGATTCCGGCGGGATGCAGTCCGGTCCGCATGGCGATGTCGCCGGGTGGAGATCGCATCTACGTAACGGCGCGCAACAGCAATGCGGTGCTGACATTCGATACCGCCAAGCTGGTTTCCGATCCGGAGCACGCCAAACTCGGCGCGGTCCCCGTGGGGCCGGCTCCTGTGCCGGTGGCGGTGATCGATGGCGGGAGGAAAGTAGTGGCCGGCAACTCCAATCGCTTCGCCGGCGGCAATCAGCCGCAGAATCTTACGGTGATGGATGCCGCCAAAATGCAGGATGGCGCGGCGGCCGTGCTGGGCACCATTCCCGCCGGGGCCTTCCCGCGCGAGATGGCGGTTTCGACCGACGGCCGGACGCTGTTCCTCAGCAATTTCGGCTCGCAATCGCTGCAAGTCATCGATATCGCAAACTTGCCCGTAGTGCCCGCCCGGCAGTAGCTTGGCGTGGGGCAGACTTCAGTCTGCGGCGGGCTTCAGAGGGAGTTGCAAAATTCGAAGAACCGCTTGCTTGCGCGCGCGGCTCGGATTAGCGCCTCTGTGTTTGCCAGAGCCTACCGAGCCGCGAGCGCGAGGGAGCGGTCGATCAGCCGAATATCGCAACTCCCTCATTGCCGGAAAAGCGGGATTCTGCGTTAATTGTGGGGCGGTCCCCTGGGGGGGTGCCCTCTGGGCCACGGGACGCCCTCGTCCCGCTTTTTCTCAGAGAATCAGGTCGTTAGCGCCGAAGAGAAGCCGGTCAGGGGGCCGGCGGGCCCAGAGGGCACCCCCGAGGGCGTCCGCCCCACTAATTAT
>CAZARO010000128.1:0-9411 GCA_964487165.1 uncultured Solibacteraceae bacterium
GCCTGCTTGACACGCAGGAGGTCACAGATTCGAGTTCTGTCAAGCCCACCACTCCTCTCAAAGAAGTATCATCTCAAACCAAAACTCGGTCGCGACCGAATCGTTCCACAGAGCTTTTTCGCTCCCACCGCCGGTTCGGGCTCAGCCGCTCCCGGCGTGTGTTCATCTGTTTCCCGTTGCGAGCGACTCATAACGGCCCCGGTGACCCAATGCTGCCTGCCCCAGACAGTCACTCGGCCGTCGAGTACCTTAACTAAAGCGAGTACCGCCTTACTGCAGCCGAACGCTAACTGCCCCGGTATCTCCATCATTATTCGTTGGATAGTCGAGGCGGCCCTCATTTGCATTTGCGCCGAAAGTTAACGCTGCGTCCATACGGCCCGGTACCCACATGACTTTTCAGCGAATGCCCGGAGCCGCATACTCGGACCATAGGTTTGGAGCAGCGTCCGGCAAGATTTGGAAGGGCAATGGCCAATACCAGCCAAAAGACGAAGGCTCGGATGAAAAATACATCGGTTTTCTTACTCTCGATATTTCTGACAAGCAGTTTGTTCGCGGGAAGCGGCAAACTCGCGAAAGAGCTGGAATCGCTCGATCCGGCTACAAATGTAGATGTCATCGTGCAGTTTAAGCATGCGCCCACAGCGGCCAACCACCAAAGCGTCCTGCGCATGGGCGGCAAATTGAAGCACGAGTTCGGAGCCATCAGGGCGGGGCATTACAGCATCCCGGCAACGGCTTTGGCCCATATCGCCGCCGATCCCGACGTCGCCTACGTCACGCCCGACCGGCCGGTGCAGGGCCTGCTCGATCAGGCCGACGCCGCCATCGGAGCGAGCGCCGCCGCGACTTACGGCCTGACCGGCGCGGGTGTGGGAGTTGCAGTCATCGACAGTGGCATTGGACCGTCCGACGACCTCTCGGGCAAAGTGGTTTACGAACAGCAGTTCGTGGCGAACACCAATACTCAGGACACCTATGGCCACGGCACCCATGTGGCCGGCATCATTGCCGGTTCGGGCCTCGATTCGACAGGTTCGCCGTACACCCGCACCTTCCACGGCGTCGCCGAAGGCGTTAGCCTGATCGACCTGCAGGTACTCAATTCGACCGGCGCAGGTACCGACAGCGGCGTGATTGCGGCCATTCAGGAAGCCATTGCCCTGAAGAGCCGGTATAACATCAAAGTCATTAACCTATCGCTCGGCCGGCCAGTGCTCGAAAGCTATAAGCTCGATCCGCTCTGCCAGGCTGTGGAATCGGCTTGGAAAGCCGGTATCACGGTTGTGGTGGCGGCGGGCAACTATGGACGGATGAACCCAACCACGACTTACGGCTACGGCACCATTACGGCTCCGGGCAACGACCCGTACGTCATCACGGTGGGCGCCACCAAGGACATGGGAACCGCCACGCTGGGCGACGACCGCATCGCCAGCTACAGTTCGAAGGGACCCACGCTGTGGGACATGGTTGCCAAGCCTGACCTGGTGGCGCCGGGTAATCTGATCGATTCCACCCGCGGCCAGGCGAGTAACATGGTCGCCAAGTATCCGCAGGTGGCCATCAACTATAACCTGTATGCGGCCGGAATCAACGGAACCTCGCCGAGTTACATGCAGCTGAGTGGAACCAGCATGGCGACTCCGTTCGTGAGCGCGGCGGCGGCACTGATCCTGCAGCAACAACCGGCGCTCTCGCCCGATCAAGTGAAGGCGCGGCTGATGCTGACGGCCGACAAGAACGTCTTCCCCGCCACCAACAGCTACCGGGATCCAACAACGGGAATCACGTATTACTCCCAGAGCGACATTTTCACCGTCGGCGCGGGATACCTGAACATCGCCAACGCCCTGGCCGACACGACGGTTGCGCCGGCGGGCAATGTGGCCACCTCACCGGCTCTGGTCTTTAGCTCTTCGGGCGAACTGGGCTTCGCCGATACGACGAACGTGGTTTGGAACTCAAACTCGGCCTTCGCGGCGAACGTAGTTTGGGGAACGAACGTGGTTTGGGGCACCAACGTGGTTTGGGGTACCAACGTAGTATGGGGTTCGAGCAACCTGTTTCTCGCCGCCACAAATGTGGTTTGGGGAACCAACGTGGTCTGGGGCACCAACGTGGTCTGGGGTACGAACATGGTTTGGGGAACGACTTCCCTGAATTCGCAGTCTTCCGACAGCGCCTCCGCGGTGATGACGTACGGCGACACTTACAGATAACCGGGCGGCAGGCCGGCAAACGGCACTAACGCTACTTACAGTTGTAATAGAATCGGTCGTTGGCGTTCTTTGACGAGAATATGTCTCCGTGCCGGCCCTGATCGTCTTCCATAGCGGCTTCCAGCAGCGCCATGCCGCCGCCCTCCCCGGGCGAGGTCGAGACAATCAGGTCCTTGCTCACGTTCTTCGTTCCGGCGGCGGCGAATTTGATCTCCCCTTCACCTTCCTTGGTCTTCTGCCCGGCGGCGATCTGGAACCACACGGTACCGGGTCCGTCAGTAGCGATCGTACCGGTGAAATGTATCTTGGCCGGACAGGCACTGATGTACTTAGGCGGGTCGTCGAGATGCACCGCGGTCACCTGATGCGCCGGCTTGCTTTCAGCCGGTTTCGTTTCTGCTTCCGCCGGCGTTGTCCCCGCAGCTTTGGCATGGAGGCACGCCGACGGCAGAGCGAGCACCGCGGCGGGAGGTTTGGCGGTGCTGAACTGTTTCACTTCCGCCATGGTTGTCTGTTTGCTGCCCTCGGCGGCCACCCACTTGATCAGCAAACCGTATTTTCGGTCCACCCAGAACTTCGCTTTGTTGCCTCCAAAGTCCGCCTCAATCACCTTAGTGGCGATTCCGTTCAAGGTCTCCGTGCCGGCCGGCTTGGAATTTTCCGCAGCCGCCAACAGTCCCGCGGAACCCGCGAACGGGTCGCCCCAGTCGTCGGTGAAACTTCCTGCCGTGCAAGGTGCCGATGGATGGTCCACGTCAACTGACCAGTTTTTGTGCGCCGGGATGTCAACATACAACAGGGTGTGCTGGCCGCCGGGAATGGCAGTCTCCACGAGGGCCTTTGAGCCGTCACGGTACACCTTGCCCGTCATGCCGTTCATGAGACCGTCGCCGGTGGTCACCAATGAGTATGCCAGCGGCGGACTGGCATATTGCCCGCCTAAGTAGGGAGCAGCGATAGGTGTCAGCAGAAGAAGACCCAGGATGGGGAGACGATGATTGTGCGAGATTGCAGGTGTCACGATAGTGTCCCATGGGCGCCGGCGAAGTAAGCCGGTTCCCTACCCGGTAAATCGCGATTTTACGGAAAACGGGCTCAGAAATCTTCGCGCGGGATGGCCTGCAACCGGCCGGGGCCCGCAGCGAGTTGTTTACGGCAGTCCGCCAGGCCCATGTCCACCCGAGCCGATATAGGCCCAGGGTCCATGTCAAGGTCGGGCCGGCCGGCGCCTCTGAGGGTGGCGAGCACTGCGCGCGCCCGCCGGTAGTGCGCTTCGGCACTCTGCAGGTTGGCGCTTACCCTTTGCGGATCGGCACCCGCGGCCGCCGCCGCCCTCTGCTCGAGGGCGCCCAGATTGCACCACACCCAGGCGACATGGAAGCGAGTATCTTCGTTCTCCGGATCGCTGGCCAGCGCCGCTTCCAGCCGGTCCCCGGATGCGGTCAGAATCCGCGCGGCCTTCGCGCGCTCGCCCGCTGCTTCGTAAGCCGGCGCGGCGGTATTCAGCAGCTTGGCAGCCTCCAGCCGCATCAGGATGTCGTCGGGGTCGGCGGCCGCCAGCCGTTCCTGAATCGCCAGTGCCCGCTGGTAGTCCGCGATGGCTTCGTGGAATCGGCCCAGCCGGTATTCCACCCATCCCGCCTCCACGAGGTCGAAGGAGAGGCTGGTCTGAACCTCCGTGTCCCCCGGCAAAACAGACAGCCGCACCTCATCCATTTGCGCGGCTTTCCGGTAGCAGGCCAGCGCGTTGTCCCACTGGTTCAATTCCTTCCAGCAATGGGCGGCATTGTGGTAAGTGGCGGAGAGGCGATTCCCAAGATCGGAATTCTGGGGCTGCCTGGCCAGAGTGTCGCTGTCTATCGCGGCCAAATGCCGGTACGCCGGCAACGCTTCGCTCCACTTGCGCTGCCAGAGCAGTTCACCGGCTTCCATCCTCTGGACCTCGGCCGCCAGTTCGGCGTCCCCCGGATGGAGCGCGGCGTGCTTGCGCCGAATGCCGATTCCCTCCAGCCACAACGCGTTCCGTTGTCCCGGTTCGCCTTGCCAATTGGCGAGCACCACCAGCCGCTCGTCGGCGTCCACCAGAATGGCCTCCGCCTCGGTGTCGCCAGGATGGGAGCGCAGGACGTCGAGAGCCAGCTGGCGGGCCCGCCTCTGGCTTTCGATCGCGCCCCGGGTATCGCCCAGGTGGGCCCGGTTGGGATCTCCCTGCAAGTCTCCGATTCTGGAGTAAGCCGCGGCAAGCTCGATTTCAAGGTCGCGGTTGGCCGGCCCGCTGGCCTCCAGATTTCGAAGATACTGTAAGGCGCGCTGCACCAGGATCGCCCGCGCCCGCGTCGAACCGGGAAGACGGGCGATGGCATCTTGCAGGTCGAAGACCACCGAATGCGCGAGTTGCCGGCCTTGATTGAAGCGAATCTCCGCCACCCGCCGCTGACGGGCGGCGTCGCGGGCGTACCAGACGGCGACCGCCGAGCCCGCAAAGATAGACAACAGGACCGCGGCGACGGCCACGCTTTGCGTTTTGTGACGGCGGATATATTGCCCGGAACGCCGCCACCAGGGCTGCGTGTGGGCCATGACCGGCCGGCCTTCCAGCCAGGCGCTAATATCGTCAGCCAGCGCGCGCACCGACGGGTACCGGCTCTCCGGATTCTTGCGCAATGTCTGGAGGACAACGGCGTCCAGATCGCCGCGCAGCGCGTGCGCGCCACTTTCGGCAAGCGCGCTCGGCGGCGGCGGGTCCCGCGTGCAGATTTCCTGCATCAGGCCCAGGGAATCGTCCGGCAGGGCCGCATAAGGGGACCGCCCCGAGAGCAGAAAGTAGAGGATCACGCCGAGGGAGTAGATGTCGCTCCCGGTGGTGACCACGTCGCCGCGGATTTGCTCGGGACTGGCGTAGCCGGGGGTAAGAAGGCGAAACGTGCCCGTAAGGGTGCGCCGCGCCGCAGCGTCCGAATCCAGCAGCTTGGCGATGCCGAAATCGAGCAGCTTGGCCGCGCCCTCCGGCGTCACCAGGATGTTGGCCGGCTTCAGGTCGCGATGAATCACCAGGTGGCGGTGCGCATAATCCACCGCCGCACAGATCGACAGGAAAAGTTGCAGGCGATCCCGCAAGGTTGGAGACTGGTGCTTCCACCACTCATCCATCCTTTCTCCCTCGACGTACTCCATCACCAGGTAAGGCGAGCCATCCGCGGCCGTTCCCCCGTCCAGCAGACGCGCAATGCCGGGATGGTTCAAGCTGGCCAGAATCTGCCGCTCCTCCCGGAACCTGGCAATCTCCGTGCCCGAAATAATACCGGCGGGCAGCAGCTTGATGGCGGCGCGCTGCCGGTATTCTTCGTCGCTGCGAATGGCTTCCCACACCACGCCCATTCCGCCGCGGCCGATCTCGCGAGTCAGACGCCACGGCCCGATGCGGCGGCCTTCGAGGGTCTGCACTTCCGAAACGCCGATCTCCGGGACGTCGCCTTCCAGGAATTCGGGCGAGCCTTCGTGGACTTCCAGCAGGGAGCGGACTTCCGCCAGGATGGCCGGGTCGGCCGTTTGCGCGCCCAGGAAGCGCTCGCGGTCTTCGGGCGGTAGCGCCAGCGCCTGCTCGAAGAGCAGTTTCAGGCGGTCCCAGTCCGCCGGGTTCATGGGCGGAGCTCCTGGCCCAGCAGGCGGCGATGAATCCAGGTCTTGGCGACGATCCACTCCCGCTTCACGGTACTCGCCGAGACGCCGGTCAGTTCCGCCACTTCCTCGATCGAGAACCCGCCGAAGTACCGCAGCTCGACAACTTGGCTCTGGCCGCTGTGAGTCTTCTCCAACTCTTCCAGCGCTTCGTGAATATCGAGGACGTCGACGGGCGGGGCCTGGGCCGCGGGCTGGCAATCCGAGAGCGCCACCGTGAGCGCGCCGCCTCCCCGTTTAGCGGCCCGTTTGGCGCGCGCGTAGTCCACCAGAATGCTGCGCATCACGCGGGCGGCAACGGCGAAGAAGTGGCCCCGATCCTTCCACTCCCACTTGGGCGCGTGAGCCAGCCGCAGATAGGCTTCGTTGATAAGCGCCGTGCACTGCAGCGTGCTGCCGGGCCGCTGGCGTCTCAGGTGGCGGACAGCGATGGCGTGCAACTCGGGGTAGACGGCCTCTACTAATTGCCCGAACGCGCCGGCATTGCCGCCCCGCGATGCGCGGATGAGCGCGGTGATGTCCGAGGATTCATGCGCCATAAGCGTGACGGCCGCACCTCGGCTCTTATTATCGGATATGAATACTCTTAAATCAAAATATATCTACAGGCCTTGTCCATAGCCTTCCGCCGGGACGGGGTGGCGCGCGATTTCTGAACCGAAATGGTTACGAATCTCGCTAATCACAATTGAGAAAGTACACCACTGGATTGGAGGTCCTGGATGACAGTTCTACGAATTGCAGCCCTCGCGGGTCTGCTTGTGACCATCGCCCTGATTCTGCCGCGGCCAAGCCTGGCGCAGGAACGGGGCGAACGAATTGCGCGCGTCGTGGCGGACTGCGACCGGCGCACCGATGAATTTCAGCGAATGTTCCGGCACGCCCTGGAGCACAGCGGCTACCGGGGCACGCTTCGACAGGTTGACCTGGACCGTCATGCCGATGCCCTGGCACATTCCATGGATCGTGTCCGCGAGGCATGGAACCGGGAGCGTGACCCCGGCAAGACGCGCCACTTTGTCGAAGATGCGATCCACGTCAGCCGTGAGATTAATCGGGTGATGAACGACAACCGGTTCTATCCGGAACTGCACCGCCAATGGTCGGTCGTGCGAGATGAAATCAACCGTTTGGCCGAGGCGTTCGAACTGCCGCGCCTCCGCTGGGATTAATCGGGACATCGGACGCGAGCGGCGGTTCGGTTGCCCGTGGCCGAAGGAGGATAGCGATGAGTAAGAAACTGATTTCCGCGGTATTCGGATTTGGCTTGTGGGCTGCGGCGTTGGGAGGTGCGTTGTCTCTCCCGGCTTACGGGCAGAAGAAGCCTGGGCCGGATAACAAAGCAGCGCAGCACACCTCAAGCAACACAGCCAAACCGGCTGTAACCACGACATCACACACTACCAGCGGCGGGCAGACATCTGGCGCCCGCACGACCGTTAAGACTGGCTCGGGGGTGAGCAGATCGTCTGCCGCCACGAGCACGACGGGGACCGGCACGCACGCCACCACGGCGGCGGGGACCGGCAAGTCGTCAACCACCACTACCGGCACGACGGGGACGGGAAAGTCGTCTGGAACCACCACAACGACAGGAACTGTCAAGTCTTCCGGGACAACTAGCACAACGGGAACCGCGAAGGCGTCGGGGACTACTACTGCGACGGGGACAGGCAAGTCGTCCGGGACCACCGGCACAACGACAGGAACTGCCAAGTCTTTCGGGACAACCAGCACAACGGGAACCGCGAAGGCGTCTGGGACTACTACTGCGACGGGCACAAGTAAGTCGTCCGGGACCACCGGCACAACGACGGGAACTGCCAAGTCTTCCGGGACAACCAGCACAACAGGAACCGCCAAGGCGTCTGGGACTACTACTGCGACGGGCACCGTTAAGTCGTCCGGGACCACCGGTACGATGAGCACCGGAAAGTCGTCTGGTACCACCGGTACGACGAGCACCAGTAAGTCGCCGGTCACCACGACGACGACGGGAACTGCAAAGTCGCCCGCCACCACCAGCCCCACTGGCGGCACCGGTAAGTCATTCGGGCGTGGAAGCACCGGCACGACGGTGGCGCCTGGCGGTAACAGCCATAGCGGCGGAACTTACAATGCGATGCGCAGCCGCACAGTACCGCCCGGCGGACACGAGATTCATACTGCAAATGGCGGTCACGTCACCTTCGACCGCACCGGCAAGCCGCGCGATGTGCAGGCCCACGGGATGGATATTCACCATGGACCGGGTGGCTCGCGCGTGGCCATGCGAGAGGGTCCCGGACACGTGACGGTGGTCAGCAACCGTTACGGCCACGGGTACATTGGCCATCCGTACACCTATCGCAATATGGAATTCGTCCATCGGACTTACTACGCAAATGGCCGGGTGTACAGCCGGTTTTACCGTCCGTACGTCTGGCATGGCGTGTCTCTCAATGTGTATGCTCCGGGTGTCTACTTCGCGCCGGCTTATTACGGCTGGGCTTATCATCCCTGGGCAAGGCCCGTGGTATATGGCGGCTGGGGATGGGGAGGCCGTCCGTGGTATGGCTTCTATAGCGGGTGGTTCACACCGTATCCGCGGTATGCCGGAGCGGCTTTCTGGCTGACCGACTACCTGGTCTCCGAAACGCTGGCGGCGGCTTATCAGGAGCGGGCTGCCGAACTGGCTGCCGACCGGATGAGTTATGCCGAACCGTTGTCTCCGGCGATCAAGGATCTGGTAGCCGCGGAGGTGCAGCGTCAACTGGCGATGGAGAATGCCGACGCCAGCGCCGGCGCCGTGCAGACGCCACCGCCCGATCCGGGATCGAGCGGGGTTGCCAGAATTCTCTCCGACGGCCAGCCGCACATCTTTCTGGTGAGTGACGGTCTGGATGTATCTTCATTGAACGGCGAGTGCTCCGTAACCGAAGGGGACGTCCTGCAACTCCTTCGATCCATCCAGGAAGGGGCCGCAGACGCGAGCCTCACCGTGCTTGCCAGCAAGGGGCACGACTGTTCCAAGGGCAGCGTTGTTCTAGTGCAGGTAGCCGATCTGCAAGAGATGCAGAACCACATGTACGAAACCCTGGACCAGGGACTGGCCGAGCTTCAGCAGAAGCAGGGGCAGGGAGGCATCCCGTCTGCGCCCCAGAGCGCCATGGCCGTGCCGCAACAGACAGCTTACGCGGCGATCGCTCCGCCTCCCGACCCGAACGTGAGCACAACGTTGTCCCAGCAGGCCAGGGATGCCGATCAGGCCGAACAGGAGGTGCTGCGCAGTTCCGGGCGCTCGCAACTCTGAAGGAGGGCTCAGGGTAAGCTCCTCGCGGATGAGTACAGGAACTTACTTTTGTTTGCTCGCCGTCGCGTCACTTGCTGAGTCTCGCGGAATAGAGTTACGTTGAGCCGGCCTTGTGGGGCAGGATGGCATCCCAATGTCACTTACATTGGCCTATGAGCCGTCCTGCATAATTAGTGGGGCGGACGCCCTCGGGGGTGCCCTCTGGGCCCGCCGGCC
>CAZARO010000129.1:0-9365 GCA_964487165.1 uncultured Solibacteraceae bacterium
GGGCCACGGTGGCGCCGGATTGCGGCTTGCCGGTAGTTTTGTTGATGACCGTGCCGGTGATGGCGGCCGACGCGGACGCGGCGAGGAGGATGATTGCACCGCAGAGACGCAGAGACGCGGAGAAAGGACAAAAGATAAAACGAGAGCGCAGAGGAGGCAGAGAGCGCTGAGAGTTAATGTTTAGTTTTTCCTCTGTGTCTCTGTGCCTCTGTGGTAAATTCCCAAAAGATTTCATTGTGCTAACCTCATCGGCTTGCCGCATTCGCCGCAGAATTTCAACGCGGTGGGGAATTTCGCTCCGCAGGCGGGACATACGAAGCCCGTGGGCGGGGTGACCACTTTCGCCGGCGCGGCCAGAGGGGCGGCTGGTGCAGCCGAGCCGTTCTTCAGCTTGTCGACTTCGGCCAGTACGCGGGCCAGCTCTTTTTGCAGGTCTTTCTTGGTGGCCTGGTAATCGTCGTCAGAGAGTTTGCCGAGGCGATATTCGAATTGCAGATCGCGCAGATTTTCGTAAATGGCGGCCTTGCGCTCGTCGAGATGCTGAAACGGCGAAACGGGTTCCGGTTCGGGGATATCCTTGGGCCGAACGCCCAGGATGAACGCGATAACGGCGATCGCGACGACACACGTAATAGCTATGATCACCGGCTCATTCCATGTTGGCCAGGTCTTTTTCGATCTGGTCCTTATATTTCTCCAGCGCCGGATCGTCGATCTCGATGGTGCCGACCTCGACCAGCGGTTTGGGCTTGCGATATTTTCGCACGAACAGCCAGATCATCGCCAATCCCGGCACCACGGCCGCATATGGCACGATCCAGCCGAACTGACTGG
The DNA here is from genome assembly GCA_964487165.1 of uncultured Solibacteraceae bacterium. Taxonomy (GTDB): domain Bacteria; phylum Acidobacteriota; class Terriglobia; order Bryobacterales; family Bryobacteraceae; genus PALSA-129. The sequence continues at coordinate 835 of CAZARO010000129.1, forward strand.
GCGGGGAGAGCAGGATATCGGCGCCGTAATCCTGCACGAACGCGTTGATAATCTGTTGGTCGCTCATCCCCAGGGACTGCATCTTGGCGATGCGCTCCTTGCCGGGTTTGGAATACTCGCACTGCAGCATGCTGCAGGAGACGATTGTGTCCCCGCAGCCGCATTTGCAGCGCAGCCTCGTTCCGACGCGCACCACATCGGCATTGGGCTTTTCGGACGCCGTGGCGCCACCCGGAGGCGGCCCCGAAGGCGTCTGCGCCAGTGCCGCAGCGACTACTACGAACAGCAGACTACTTTTGAATCGTTGCATGGGATTTCGTGATCCCCACCACTTCGGTGCGGGCATACTGCATTTTGACCTTGCTCGGTACCAGGCAGACGAACGTGCCGAAAATCAGCACCAGTCCGCCGACCCAGACCCAGGAAACCAGCGGCCGTATGTACGCCTGTAGAATGGCGCGCTGATTGTCGTCGGACATGCCGCCGAAATTCAGGTACAGATCTTCGTTCAGACGTACGCGGACCGCCACTTCGGAGGTCCCCTGTTTGCTGGCCATATAAAAGCGCTTCTCGGGCTCGAGCGTACCCAGGAAATCGCCGCCTTTGTAAACCGCCACCGTGGCCCGATGCCATTGGTAAACCGGCGTGTCGCCCATCTGGATGTCCACCATCTTGAGCTGGTAGGCGCCGATATTCATCTTGTCGCCGGCATTCATTTCCCTAGTGTCGTCTTTATTGAATGCCTGGCCGGTGAAGCCGATGAACATCAGCACGATTCCCATGTGGACCACGTACCCGCCGTACCGCCGGGTATTCCGGTGAGTCAGTTCCACCATGGCGCGCAGCAGGTTCATGCTGTTCTTGGCGGCGATGGAGACGGAGCCTTTGTAGAACTCCATAATCACGGTGAGCGCCACGAACAGGCAGAATCCGAAGGAAACCAGCGCGTATACGTGATGGATGCCGAGCCCGAACAGCACTGCCACCAGCACCAGCGAAGCGATGCCCGGAATCTGGAAGTTACGCCGCAGGCTTTCGACGGAAGTACGCCGCCATGCGAACAACGGTCCCAAGCCGGTGAGCAGAAGCAGAAAGAGTCCGATGGGAATCATGAGGCGGTTGAACCAGGGGGCGTCGAGAGCGATTTTCTCGCCTGAGACAGCCTCCGAAATCACCGGGAACAGCGTGCCCCAGAGCACCGCGAAGCAGCTCGCCAGCAGGATCAGGTTATTAAACAGGAAGCTCGATTCGCGCGATACCACCGTTTCCAGCTCGGCTTCGCTCTTCAGATAGTCCAGGCGATCGAGGATCAGGTAGATGGTGGCGGCGATCCCCACCGCCATGAAGCTCACGAAGTACTTGCCGATATCCGAGCGGGCGAAGGCGTGGACCGATTGCACCAGCCCGCCGCGCGTCATCGCCGTCCCTAGAATGCACAGGAAGAAGGTGGTGGAGATCAGGACCATGTTCCAGACCTTCATCATGCCCTTCTTTTCCTGCATCATTACCGAGTGCAAAAAGGCCGTTCCCGCGAGCCAGGGCAGCAGCGAGGCATTTTCCACCGCGTCCCACATCCAGTAACCGCCCCAGCCGAGCACGTGGTAAGCCCAGGCCATGCCGAGCATGACCCCGGTACTTTGGAACAGCCAGGTGACCAGCGTCCAGCGGCGGGTGGTGTGGATCCAGGCGTCGCCGGGTTGGCGCGTGATCAGCGACCCCATGGCGAAGGCGAACGGCACCGAGAATCCCACATAGCCCAGGTACAGCATGGGTGGGTGGATGGCCATGGCCGGATATTGCAGCAGCGGACTCAGCCCCTGGCCGTCGGGAACCGAGGTGATCAGCTTGTCCACGGCCAGCATGCGGAAGGGATTGGCGATGAAATTGTTGAGGAGGAGAAAGAAGGTTTCGAGAGTAGCCAGCACGCCGACCACCCACGGCATCATGTCGCGGTGCCGGCGGCGATTGGTGAAGACGACCACGGCGGTGTAGGTTGAAAGGAGGAAGGTCCAGAACAGCAGCGATCCTTCCTGTCCGCCCCACCACGCGGCGAACTTATAGAGGACGGGCATGGACCGGTTGCTGTGCTCCGCCACGTAGGAAAAGCGGAAGTCGCTGATGAGCAGCGAATACACCAGGATGCCCGACGCGAGAGCAATCAGCAGCCACACCGCATAGACCGCACGGCCGGCGCTAACTACAAGAAAAGGCTTGCGTTTGATGCGGCCGACCACAGACGCGGTAGCGGCGTAGATCGACACACAGAAGGCCAGCAGGATGGCCAACGAACCCAGATTCTCCATAACACCCCTCTAAAAACTAGATCGAGCTCTTACCGGCGTTGATATTGGGAGCGGCTTGCCCGGGCGCCAATCCCGGTTTGGACTCGTACTTGGAAGCGCATTTGGCTTGCACGGTGCCGGCGCGGAAAATCTGGTCCTGGCCGAGACGGCCGTCCGCCAGCGCCTGCGCGCCGTCCTTCAGAGTGTCGGGCAAGGGGTCGGTGCCGGTGTAGACCACTTTCATGCTTGTGTTTTCATACTCCAGCACGAATTGCGTCTGACTGCCCACGTGTTGGATCGACCCCGCGGCTACGTTGCCTTCCAGGCGAAGGCGCTTGCCGTAGGCTTGGTTGCCCATCTGTTTTACTTCGTTTACGGTCTTGTAATAGGCCTGGGATTGCTTGCCCCCACTGACCGCCAACCAGACCATGGTGCCGATGACAACCGTGATCAACGCAGCAAACTTGCCGTATTTCTTCATGCTAGCCTCTTGAAATCACAGTATACCGTGAAAGGTTTGAGGGATATTAGGACATTTGTGGCCTATTTTGTGGGAATGCTCGACATACCCCTTTTGAGGGTATACGTTACCTCGGTCCCAGAAGCTGCTTAAGGGCTTTCGCGTTACGCTTCTGCAGCGCAGCGGTCGCCCGTATGTCTTTGCGGGTTTCAATTCTGAGCCGTCGGCACTCCCGAATCATGGCGCGGATCTCAGCGCGGTTGCACTCGCAAAGGCTTTTCAATGTTCTCTTCACTTCTGACTGAGCCCCCCGTCCACCGCCAGAATCTGCCCGGTAACGAAGTCGGAAGCCTTCAGAAAATAGACCACTGCGTCGGCGATTTCGGCCGGCGTGCCGCCGCGGCGGGCCGGAGTCCGCTCGATCAGGCGCAAGCCGCGCTCGTCGATGTCATCGAAAGGAATCACGCCGGGGGCCACAGAATTTACAGTTATCTCCGGCGCGAAGGCGTTGGCCAGCGCGCGCGTGAGCATGATCACCCCGGCTTTGGAGGCGCAATAGTGGGCGTGTTCGGCCCACGGCCGCAGTCCGCCGAGCGAGCTGATATTGACGATGCGGCCGCCGCCCGATTGGCGCATCAGCCGGGCGCCGTTCTGGCAGCAGAAGAAGACGGCTTTGAGGTTGACGGAGTGGATGAAGTCCCAGTCGTGCTCGGTGATGTCGAGGGGGTCGAAGCGGGTGAAGCGGGCGGCGTTATTCACCAGGCCATCGAGGCGTCCCATGCGTTGTTCCAGGTCGGCGAACATGCGGCCGATCTCGGGGACGCTTTCGAGGTTGGCGCGGAACAACTCGGCGCCGCCGCATTCCTCGGCGGTGCGGATGGCGTCCTTTTCCGAACGGCTGTAGTGGATGGCCACGCGCGCGCCTTCGCTCGCCAGCCGTAGGGCGATGCCGCGGCCGATTCGTTTGGCAGCGCCGGTGACGAGGATGATTTTGCCGCTGAGGGAACTCTCCGGGCTCACAGATTCCATGGTCGCAAAAAGCAGGCCGGCTGGGATGGGTTCGCGAGAGAGTGCCAGACCGGCCCTCCCGGTTTCAGAAGTAGCACGAAGGGAGCGCGAATGGAACGGGCGGGAGGCCGGACGGCGCCGGGAGCAGGCTGGGCGCATTCGACGTTGCGGCGCGACAGTGTCGTCAGATCGCGTTTTGGGTTTTTCACGATCAAGTGGCGGAGTCAAAAAGGCTACTCTCCGATAATGCCCACTTTGTCGAATTGACGTCGGGCACCACCAACGCCCCAGTTGGCCTCCAGGTCAAGATAACGCCGTCTCTTGTCAGCTACGGATTCTCTCCGGCGCCAGTGTTATAATCGCGGGCAGATTCCGGTATTCCGATATCAAAGTGCGGCACTGCGTATGCGGCGCAACAACCCATCGCCTATCGCTACGCGATTGAGATCCCGGACGGCCATCCGGCCAATACGCCGCTGGTCGTGGGTAAGCCCGGCGAAGTCATCGAGTTCGCAGCCATCGCTACGGACAGGGAAGAGGGCGAGCCTATCGGATCGGAAATAGCGCGGATGTCTATCCGAAAACGCCCACTCCCGTCGCTACCGGGAAAGGAAGAACTTTCCGCTTCGAATTACCCGAGACGAAACAGCCGATGTGGCGGGTAACCGCCGACTGGCGCGACTCGAAGGGATTGCTTGGTATCGACTACATTACGTTTAGGGCCGATCTGCCCGTCAAAACGGAAATAGAGGAATAACGTCATGGGTCTCCGGAATGCTCTCCTATTCAGTCTCCTGCTTTCCTGCGGATGCCCGGCGGAGGATTTCGCCTGGCGCACTGCCACGCCGCAGAAAGCCGGCATCGATGCGCGCAAGTTGGACGCCGCCACTGCCGAGATTGCGCGCCGGGCGACGAGCGCGTTACTGGTGGTGCGGCACGGCGAGATCGTGGCCGAATGGTATGCGCCGGGCAATGGCCCCACAACGCTCCAAGGGACGGCTTCGCTTGCCAAGGCCCTGATCGGCGGAATGTCGCTGCTGCTCGCCATAGACGAGAAACTCATCTCCCCCGATGATCTCGCCAGTAAGTACATTCTCGAATGGAAGAACGATCCCCGGAAGTCGCGCATCACCATCCGCCATCTGGCCACGCATACCTCCGGTATCGAGGATGCGGAACAGGACGACACGGCGCATGACAAACTGCCGGGTTGGAAGGGCGCGTTCTGGCGGCGCGATCCCGATCCGTTCTCGATTGCGATTCGCCAGGCCCCGGTACTCTTCGAGCCCGGAACCCAACAGGCCTATAGCAACCCCGGCATGGCGGCGCTGGCCTATGCGGTAACCGCGAGCCTGAAGGGCACGCAGCACCCGGACATCAAGTCGCTGCTCGAACAGAGAGTCATGCAGCCATTGGGAATCGCACCCTCCGAGTGGTCTGTCGGCTACGGCCGCGCCTACGAAGTGGACGGGCTGAGCCTGTATGCCAATTGGGGCGGCGCCGCCTTCACGCCACGCGCCGCCGCAAAAATCGGGCTGCTGCTGATGGCGCGGGGCGAGTGGAATCATCGCCAGATCATCCAGCGGGAATCCGTGGAGAAGAGCTTGGCCTACGCCGGAGTGCCGGTCGCCACCGGACCCCTTCCCGAGGGAACCCGGGCGGCGGGTTTGGGTTTCTGGGTGAACACGCATGAAAACTGGCCTGGCTTGCCCAAAGACGCATTCGGCGGGTCGGGCGCGGGACACAAGACAATGGTTGTGGCGCCTAGCCTTGACTTAGTCATTTTCCGGGGCGGCCAGGACCTTGACGAAACGGATTCGTGGCCGTCCCTGGTGAAATACGTTCTGCGGCCTCTGGTGGGAACAATCGTCGACAAGGCGCCTTATCCGCCTAGTCCCGTGATCGGCGCGGTGCGTTTCGCGCCGCAGTCCGCGATCAAGCAGGCCGCGATCGACAGCGATAACTGGCCCATCACGTGGGCCGGCGATGGACACCAGTACACGGCGTACGGCGACGGCTTTGGATTCGATCCCCAGACCGACAAAAAACTAAGTCAGGGCTTCGCCCGGGTCGAAGGCTCCCCCACGGATTTTCGTGGCATCAATATCCGGTCTGAAACCGGCGAACGGCTAGGCAACGGCGCCAAGGGATTAAAAGCGAGCGGCATGATCATGGTGAACGGCGTTTTGTTTCTGTGGGTGCGCAACGCGCAGAACTCGCAGTTGGCGCGCTCTCGCGATCTCGGCAAGACGTGGGAATGGGGCTTCCGCATGCAGAGCGGCTTCGGGTCGCCGTCTTTTCTCAATTTCGGCAAAAACTATGCCGGCGCCCGCGACGCGTACGTGTACACGTATTCACAGGATGGCGGCAACGCTTACCAATCGGACGATAACCTGGCGCTGGCCCGAGTAAGGCAAGACCGTTTGTGGGATCGTGCGGAATGGGAGTTTCTGGAACGAATCGATGAACACGGCGCGCCCCAATGGACGAAGGACGTGGAACAACGAGGCTCGGTCTTCCGATATCCCGGGCATTGCCAGCGTGTCGATGCCGTTTACAATCCTGGACTGAAACGGTATCTACTGGCGGTCGGCTACAATCACGACGGCGGCTGGGGGATTTACGACGCGCCCGAGCCTTGGGGCCCCTGGACCACCGCCTTTCACGACGAGAACTGGGGACTGCCGACGCACGGTTACCGCCTGCCGGCAAAGTGGATCAGCGAAAACGGCCGCACCATGTCGCTCATCTTCTCCGGCATCAAACCGTGGGACGCGTTCTGCGTCAGGGAAATGACGCTACTCGGCCGCAATGCCGCGGCCTCACGATGATCGTGGGTAGTCCCGGTAATAGGCCGGCAACGGTAGGACATGCTCTAGCTTGAAAGAGGCGCCGTACCGAGAATCTTGTGGTAGGAGCGCTTGGAGTATCGTAACTGTTTATCCATTATCCAAGTGCAAGATTGACTGGGTCCTTCTTTTCCATCATTCTCGATACCAGGGCAAGAGGAGTGAGGGCCTCTACGCCGGAGGGGAGCGTCGATTCGCCACCGGCCACGCCTCTGATTACCGATCTGTCGCAACTGCCGAGCGTATGGGGCTTGGAAGCGAGTCTTCGATGCTAAGTCAAGGACAAGGCGCTAAATCTGCGTGAGATGTAAAGCGGTCCTGGGCCGGAAGCCTGAACGCCGATCGCGGGCCGACTTACGGCCCTGACACAATACGGGCGTCTGGGATCAGGCCTGGCAATCCGGCAGCTTGGTGAGAACAAGCTTGAGCGGTACGTCTTCCCCCGAGAAAGGCCAGCCGAACGGCCGCAGGCCGCCCGGTTACCTCGCTGAAGACAGCGTGGACCAAAAGTGCGCGGGAAAGCGAATGTCGTGGGGCAGTGGCAGGATACCCACGTTCACGAAATTGGCGTTGCGCCCCTGATCGTAGATCCCGTAAGGATGGGTCCGGGGCACCTCTGAGCGCGCGAGCGCGGGAACGGTTCCTGCTCCGGTCCAAGGATGAGCGTTGAAAGACTCTTGGAGTCTGACAGGAGAGTTGATTCCGTGACAGGTCGGGATACGTTCACGGGAATTTTGCGAACTAAAGTCCGAGACGTTTCCGATGGTTTGTGAAAAGGTAAGAAAAATGATTTCTATTCGACGTTCGCTGGCTGCATGCCTATTCGCGCTCCTGACTGTGTTACAGATTCAGGCCCAGACGACCGGGATTTCCATCGTCAACGCCACATGTGGGCCTGGTCAATACGCTGGACCAGGCCCTGAGACCGTTTCACTTCCCGTCACAGCGGGAAACCTTCTGTACGCTTTTACTTCAGATGGAAATGGTGGGTCGGCCATATCGGTATCCGATCCAAGTAACGGCAGTTGGTTGCCTATAGGGATAGAATACAACGATGGCAGCGGGGTGAACGCAGCCCAGTTTTATGTGGTCAACACCGTCACCACAACATTAACTATCACGGTCAAATCCAACGCAAACTTCCCCGACATTACCGTGATGCAATTCAGCGGCACGGGGGCGTCTCCGCTTGCGGGTTCTTTCAGCGGCAGCGCTCCCGGAGCAACGGGGTACAGTCCGCTTTCGGGGACCTTTTCTACTGGCGCAAGCGCCGGTAATCTAATCGTGATGGGAATGGCATCTGACAGTGGGGTCAAGATTCCCTGGATAAGTGGCACCCCGGTAGGCATGGCCGTACCCACCGGCTCTTCATGTAACAACATGTCAAGCGGTGGTACGCAGTTGGTCCAATACGTAGTCACCGGCTCAAGCGCTAGTTCGGCCTCTATCTCGTTCACTGGCGGGCAATATAGCACCTCCCAAGGGGCGGTCTTTCAGGCCGCTCTTGTAGTAGCCGCACCGGCGCCCCAGACTATTACTTTCCCGGCAGTCTCCGGTCAGACCTACGGTGCCCAGCCGTTCTCTGTAAGCGCCACTGCGACATCCGGTCTCAGGGTGATTTTTACCTCCGTTACCGCGCCGGTCTGCACGGTATTGGGCTCCATAGTGACCCTTGTATCGGCGGGCACATGCACCATTCAGGCTTCACAGCCAGGGAATGCTTCCTACAGTCCAGCAGCTTCGGTATACGTCGGTTTCGCCGTTAGCCCGGAGACGCAGACAATTACCTTTGGATCTCTTGGCTCACAGGTTGGAGGTGTTTCGTTTACAGTGGGGGCATCCGCGTCCTCTGGACTGCCGGTGAGCTTCGCCTCGACCACACCCGGGGTGTGCTCTGTATCGGGTACCACGGTGACACCCTCACTTTCCGGG
>CAZARO010000130.1:0-9313 GCA_964487165.1 uncultured Solibacteraceae bacterium
GGTCGACGTCACCAGCGACGGTCCTTTGACGTTCATGAGCCACAGCACCTGGTCGATGATGTGCGCGCCCAGGTTGGTCATCTGGCCGCCGGAGTAGTCCCAGAACCAGCGGAAATGATAGATGCCACGGTGCGCCGTGTAAGGCTTCTTGAGCGCCGGTCCCAGCCACATGTCGTAATCGAATCCCGCCGGCGGATCGGAAACCGGCGTCTTGCCGAACCCCGGATAAATATTGCGGAACGATGCCATGCGCACCGAATGGATCTTTCCGAGCGTGCCCGATTCCACCACTTTTTTGGCCGCGGCCACGCCTTTGCCTTGGCGCCGCTGCGTTCCCACGGTGACGATGCGGTTGTGTTGCCGCGCCGCCTGGATCATCCACTTGCCCTCGTCGATGAACACCGTCATGGGCTTCTCGACGTAGACATCCTTGCCGGCGGCGCAAGCCAGTATGGTGAGGAGCGCGTGCCAGTGGTCAGGCGTGGCTACGATCACTCCCTGGATGTCTTTGTTCTCGTACATCTTCCGGAAGTCGGAGTAGCCCTTGGTATTGGGATTGCCGATGTATTGCAGGGCCTCATCCACGCGGGGTTTATAAGCATCGCACATCCCCACAATGTCTACGTCGTCGAACTTTTTGAAGTCCGCGACATGCTGCTTTCCGATGAGCCCGAAGCCTACGAAACCGACGCCGATACGATCGTTGGCGCCGAGGATTCGCTGGTAGGAGGCAGCCGTCAACGCAGCCGTCCCTAAAAACCTTCGCCGTGTGGTATCTGACATGACCATTCCGTTCCTCCACCATAACCGGATAAACAGCTCTATAAATATAGTATCCGGCTTCAAGCAGAGTATAACCCCTGGCACGCGCCGCGGTGCGGGACTTCGCAACCGGTGCTTCGCGGTCAATCCGTGGTGGCGGCACGTTCGCATAAGGCGATACAATCTGCTCAGCACATGAAACCAGTCGCGGAGGTCACAGGCGCGCCCGTGCCTGCTGCAGGAGTGCATGCGCGGGCGAAAAGGCGTGGCGCCGTGCTGGCCGTTATTTTTGCGGTCACCGGCACGTTCGTGCTCGATGCCCTGCTGTTTCACACCAGCCTCTATCCATCCCTTCTGGATCCCGACTCCAGCACCGGCCTGTTCGAACTGATCCTGCGCCGCGAGCAAAACGCCCAGGCGAGCGAGGGGCCGAACGTGGTGGTTACACTGGGAAACTCGCGGCTCGCATTTTCGCCGAAAGTGCTGGATCTACGCGGTCTCAACACGCCCTATCACGTGCGAACCGCCGGTATTGCCGGTAGCGATCCGCGCGTGTGGTATTACATGCTTCGGGATCTGGATCCTACCAGGCGCCGCTATCGGGCCGTAGCGCTGGCAGTGGACGATTACGAGGACGAGGACCGCGCCAGCAACCCCGACAACGACATTCGCGACATGCACTACGTCATTGCGCGGCTACGGTTCGCGGATGCGCTCACTTTCGCGCGCTCCTTTGAAGACCCGCATCTCCAGTTGGAGGCCTTTCGCGGCATCGTTTTGAAGGGCATCGTCTTCCAGGAGGATATCCGCGCGTTCCTGTCGCACCCGCTGCACCGCATCCAGTATGTGGAACTCTGCAACCGGGGCTACGCCGGTTGGGCCTACGACTTCCTGGAAACCACGCGGGACATGGTCGGCTTGCAGATCGACTGGGCCAACCTCAAAGTGACATTCCCTCCCGGTGCGGACGACTCGCAACGTGGCACCGTGAACAGCTTTCTGGCGCACCCACTGGAACCGCAGACCGGACGTCTGGCTGCTTTCCGGCGAGCCTGGCTTGGCCGGATTCTGGATCTCTATCGCGGCTCAGACACCAAGGTCATCTTCTTCCGGCTGCCGCGAGGTCCCATTCCGCGCCCCGACGGTCTCTCCGTGAAACTCTCCAGTTCCATTCGCGAATTCGCTTCGCACCGCAATGTGATCCTGGCCGACGAGCACACTTTTGACTCTCTGGAACATCCGGAGTTCTTTAAGGACGGCATGCACCTCAATCGCGAGGGAATCACCCGGTTTTCCATCCTGCTGGAGGGGGAAATCCGCCGCCTGCTGGGGCCTCCGGCTCAAACCGCGGCGGCCAGGTGACCGATGCTCTTTAACACGGTCCACTTTTTTATTTTCCTGGCAGCTGTGCTGGTGTTGTTCTATGTAAGCCCGCGCGCCCTGCGTAAGTATATTCTCCTGGCCGCGAGCTATTACTTCTATGGGACATGGAATTATAAGTTCATTCCCCTCCTGCTTACTCTGTCGGCCATCGATTACACCGCGGGAATCTGGCTGGAAAAAACCACAGCCGGCTCCCGCAAGAAAGCCGTCCTTGTTTGCAGTCTCACCGCGAACCTGGCGTTTCTAGGTTTCTTCAAATACTATAATTTCCTGGCCGCGAACCTTGCCGTCGCCATGGGACGGCCGGTCAATTCGTTTCTCCGCGACATCGTCCTTCCGCTGGGCATCAGTTTTCATACTTTTCAGAGCATGTCGTACGTAGTCGACGTGTATCGCGGGGAGCAGCAGGCCGTCCGCAACCCCATCGACTACGCCCTCTTCATCGCTTTTTTCCCGCAGCTCGTAGCCGGACCGATTGTCCGCGCCAGGGATTTCTTCCGCGACCTGTTTCACTGGCAGCCACCGTCGGCCGAGGACTTGTCGCGCGGGGCGTTTCTGGTGGTTCTCGGCCTCACCAAGAAGATGGCCTTCGCCGATCAGTTCGCCAAGGTGGCCAACGCATATTTCGGCAGCCTACCCGACAATCCCGGAATGCTCACCGCCTGGTCCGGGGTATGCGCGTTCGGACTACAGATCTATTTCGATTTTTCGGGTTACACCGACATGGCGATCGGAATGGCGAAGCTCCTGGGCTTCCATTTCCCCGTGAATTTCCGGCGCCCGTACCTGGCACATAGCATCACGGATTTCTGGCACCGCTGGCACATCTCCCTTTCTACCTGGCTGCGCGACTATCTCTATATACCTCTCGGCGGAAGCCGGCATGGCCCATGGATGACTTACCGGAACCTGCTGATCACCATGTTACTAGGCGGCTTGTGGCATGGAGCAAGCTGGAACTTCCTGATTTGGGGTGGTTATCACGGTCTCTTGCTGAGTATCGAGCGCCCTTTCCGCGCGAATCGGATGGCGGATGGTTGGTGGAGTCTCTTCTATATTCCCAAGGTACTGCTTACGTTCGGGCTGGTGATGGTCGGCTGGGTATTTTTCCGCGCCGCCGATCTCCGGCAGAGCATGGAAGTGCTTTCGCAGATGTTCTCAGGCAGTCAGGGCCACCTGTTGTTGCAGCCCTGGCACCTCGAACTGGCGCTGCTTGCGCTCCTGGTGGCCATCGCCGAAGAGACGGGGGCGTGGTATGACAAAATCATAGCCGGTCCGGCGCCGGTCTATGCGCTATCGATGGCCTTGATGCTGTTCTGCGCCGAGATTTTCGGCGCCATAGACGCCTCCATCCCGTTTATCTATTTCCAGTTCTGACCCTACCCTTGCGCCGCATGTCCGCCGGTTGTATCTTTGATCGAAGGAGTGCCTGGATGCTGGTTGATTTAGCGAAGGATCTCACCCGCAAGCTTCAAGAGTTGGTTTCAAACAAGCCGGAAGAGCCCGACGATCCCGACGCCCCATTTGCCATGGTCGGAGCACCGCTGAAACCTCGTACGCCGCTAAATCGCTCGTCCGTCGCCGTTCAGCCCGAATCCTAACCAAGGGCCTCCTGAACGGCGGGCTGAAGCCCACCCCACCAGGTCGCGCGGGCTTCAGCCCCGCGAACCAAGAAATCCTGTCAGGACTTGGAAGACAGAAGTCCGAAGCAGCCCCTGCGGTCCAGTGATAAGGGCCTAAACGCTGGCGATTCGGACCTTCACGGATCTCCCGGGTAACTTTACTGAATTCCGCCTGCACCCGCACCCTCTGTGCCCTCTGTCTCCTCTGTGTTCTCCGGTTTTGACTTTGGTTCTTCTCCGTGTCTCCGTGCCACTGTGGTGAACAACCGCCCGCACCCCACGCGCCCCCGAGCTTGATATATTGAGTGATCCGGGAGGGACCATGTACCGTTCCAGACGATTCATCGCCTGCCTGCTGGTAGCCGCGGCCCTGCCACTCCTCGCGCAGGAGGACATGCCTCCTGCCGCCGGGCGGGGCGGCGGACGCGGTGCTCCGCCCGGCGGTGGACGTGGAGGCACGCGCGAGTTTCTGGGGCTCGGCCCCGCGCCCGATGCCGCCGCTTCCGCCCGCGGCGAGAAACTCTATGCCCCCAGTTGCGGATTCTGCCACGGCGACAAGGCCCGCGGCGCGGCCGGCCCCAATCTGGTGCGCTCCGAAGTGGTCCTGCACGACGAAAAGGGCGAACTCATCGGCCCCGTCGTCTCCCAGGGCCGTCCCGATAAGGGCATGCCGGCGTTCGCCTCCTTTAGCAAAGACCAGCTCTACGATATCGCCCAGTTCCTGCACATGCAGGTGGAACTGGTGGCCAATCGCGGCATTTACAAGCGTCTCAACGTGGTCACCGGCGACGCCAAGGCCGGTGAAGCCTATTTCAACGGCGCCGGCGGCTGTAACAACTGCCATTCCCCTACCGGCGACCTGGCCAAAATCGGCGCCCGCTATCAGCCCGAGCAGCTTCAGACCCGCTTCATCTGGCCGGGCGGCGGTTTCGGCCCCGGCCGCGGCGGCGCCAACGCGCAAAAGATCACCGTCACGCTGCCCTCCGGCGAGACTATCGCCGGCACCCTCAAACGCCAGGACGATTTCGATATTTCCATTTACGATGCGCAGGGCAATTACCATTCCTGGCCGCGCGACTCCGTCAAAGTGCAGTTAGAAGACAAACTGGCCGGCCATCGCGAGTTACTCGCCAAATATACCGATCAGGACATGCATAATCTCACAGCTTACCTGGTGACACTGAAATGAAGCGCCATCTACTTACTCCTCTACTGGCCGCGGGCCTGCTCGCGGCGCAAACTCTCGACCCCAAGTTACTCCTCAGGCCGCCGACCGACGCCTGGCCCACTTACAACGGCGATTATTCCGGCAAGCGCTTCAGTTTCCTCAATCAAATTAACTCTATTAATATCGACGCCCTGACTCTGGCATGGTCTTACCGCATCTCGAATGTCGGCCCGCAGCGCGGCGTGGGCAATCCCGAAATTAAATCCACTCCCTTGATGGTCAACGGCATCCTCTACTTCACCATTCCCGACCACGTTTGGGCGCTCGATGCCCGCACCGGCGAAGAACTCTGGCATTTCGGCTGGGAAGATCACGGCGGCCATCTGGTGGGCAACCGCGGCCTGGGCATGTATGGCGACTGGCTCTACTTCATGACCCCCGACTGCTGGTTCCTGTCGCTCAACGCCAAGAACGGCAAGGAGCGCTGGCGCAAGAAAGTCGCCGACGAGAAGATGCAGTACTTCTGCACCATGTCGCCGCTCGTGGTCAAGAATCACGTCCTCGTGGGCGTGGGCGGTGACGCCATGGACGTGCCCGGTTTCCTGGAATCGCGCGACCCCGAAACCGGCGACGTGCAATGGCGCTGGAACACCACCCCCCGCAAGGGCGAACCGGGCGCCGACACCTGGCCGAATCCGCAAGCCATGGAGCACGGCGGCGGCATGACGTGGATGCCCGGCACATACGATCCCAATCTCAACCTCATCTACTGGGGCACCGGAAATCCCAACCCCGTTTTCGCCGGACAGGGCCGTACCGGTGCCAATCTCTGGACCGCTTCCATCGTGGCGCTCGATGCCGATACCGGCAAGCTGGTGTGGTATCACCAGCCTTCCCCGCACGACACGCACGATTGGGACAACGTGGAAACGCCTGTGCTCATCGACGCGCCGTTCAACGGCCAGCCGCGCAAAATGCTGGCCCAGGCCGCGCGCAACGGCATCTTTACGCTACTCGACCGCACCAACGGGCAGAGCCTGGTCACCAAAGGCTACGTGGGCGTCAACTGGATGAAGGGCCTCGACGCCAAGGGCCAGCCCATTCCTGACCCCGCCAAGGAGCCTAAGGTCGACGGGTCCCTGGTCAATACGCCCGGCGGCGGGGGAACTAACTGGCCGCCTCCGAGTTTCGACCCCGAAACCGGATTCTTCTATGTCAATGCCAAGCAGGGTTACAGCGTGACTTACTTAACCGATGACGATCCCGAGCCGCAAGGTTATGGCGGCGGCGGGGGCGGCGGTATGTCCGAACCTATCATCGAAGCCATCAATTATCAGACCGGTAACATCGCCTGGAAGCATGTCTATCCCGGCGGCGGCTTCGGGAATGCGTTCCCCGGTATCCTGACTACCTCGGGCAAGCTCCTTTTCACGGGCGATCCCTCCGCCAACCTGATCGCCTACAATCCTGCCGACGGCAAGCAGTTATGGCATCTCCGCCTCAATTCCATGGTGAGCAACGGCCCGTCCACGTTCCTGCTGAACGGCAGGCAGTACCTGATCGTGGGTGCCGGAGACACCCTGTGGGCCTTCAAACTGGCCGGAAAATAAGGAGACTTCTATGATCACCAGAAGACAAATGCTGGCGGCAGCCGGATCGGCCTCCGCCCTGTGGACTCTGGACCAGGCGCTTGCTCAAGCGCCGCCCAGCCAATTGAAGAATATGGGAGGCGCGCCCGCCGGTTTCGGAGCGCACTCCAGCGGTGGCCGCGGCGGCCTGGGTGCACCGGCGCGCGGAGCGGCCCCGGGAGGTGGACGCGGCGCGGGTGGCGGACGCGGTCCGGCCTTCGATTTCCTGGGCTATTTCCATAGCCTGGGCTTCGGCGTTGCCGAAGGCGCGCGCCCCGCATCCAACGATCCCGATGCCATCAAGGCCTTCCGCGCGAGAGTGGAGGAGTACAACATGCGCGTCATCCTCGACGTTGGTTATCCGCGCGACGAGAACGGCGTGGAAGCCTTCGAGGCCAACGTCAAGATGGCCAAGGAAGCCGGCGCCATCGGGCTGCACGCCGCCATGACGGCCCGCCGCTACGAAGAGTTCAACGATTTTCCCACCTTCAAAGCCAGCTTCGAGCGCAACCAGAAATCCATCGCTCTCGCCGAGCCCATCCTGCGCAAGTATCAGATGCGCCTGGGCCTCGAAAACCACAAGGGCTGGCGCTCGGCCGAGCAGGCCGCCTGGATCAAGCGCATGAGCAGCGAATGGGTCGGGGTACACTTCGATTTCGGCAATAACGTTTCCCTTTGCGAAGACCCCAACGACACCCTCAGGAACCTTCTGCCTTACACCTTCGCCTGCCATATAAAGGATATGGCCGTGGAGCCCTACGAAGACGGCTTCCTGCTCTCCGAAGTGCCGCTCGGCGAAGGTTTTCTGGACATTAAGGGCATGGTGGCCACCTTGCAGAAGAAGGACCCCAATATGCCCTTCGACCTCGAAATGATCGTGCGCGAGCCGCTCAAAATCCCCGTCTTCACCGATAAATATTGGGTCACGTTCGACGATGCGTACAGTCCGCTACCCGCCCGCGACCTGGCGCATACGATCGAGCTCGTGCAGAAGAACAAACCCAAAGTTGCCGTTCCGCACACCGCCGGTATCGCGCCCGAAGCTTTCCTGAAATTGGAGGACGAGTGCGTGGGCCGTTCCATAGACTGGGCCCGCAAAAATCTCAGTCTCTAACAAAAGATTTAGCCGCCGATGAACGCGGATGAACGCCGATAGAAAAAGGGACTTGTTTTATCGGTGTTGATCGGCGACTAATCATGCTTTGTTCTTCCATGCACATTATCGGCGTCGGTGAAATTCTCTGGGACCTGATCGGCGCCTCCGAATATCTCGGGGGCGCCGTTCTTAATTTCTCCGTTCAGTCGGCCCGCCTGGGCCATCGCGTCTCGCTCGTCAGCGCGGTGGGCGACGACCCGCGCGGCCGTCTCGCTCTCTCTCGGGCCCGCGATCTGGGCCTCTCCACGCGATTCATCCGCATCGTTCCGAACCCCACCGGCATCGTCACCGTCACCGTGGATCCCGGCGGCCAGCCGTCCTACGTGATCCACCGTCCCGCCGCCTACGATTTTGCCGCTCTCGACGAGGCCGATTTCGCCGATCTCGCCGCGGTACCCCCCGATTGGATCGCTTTCGGTACCCTGTACTCTATCTATCCCGCCGCCCGCCAGCTTCTGCGCGCCGTCCTGCAGCGATTTCCGCACGCGCGCCGCTTCTACGACATAAACCTCCGCCGCGATTCCTATACCCCCGAGCTCGTCGCGAGCCTCTGCGAGCTGGCTCACGTGGTCAAGCTCAACGACGTAGAAGCGGGCATGGTGGGCGGAATGTTCGGGACTCCCGCGACCACCCTGGAAGCTTTCTGCCGGAGCTACGCGGCGCGATTCGGCTGGCAGGCCGTCTGCGTGACGCGTGGCAGCGAAGGGTGCGCCCTGCTGCTCGGTGGCCAGTATCTCGAAATCGCGGGCTACCGCGTCACAGTGGCCGACACGGTGGGCGCCGGGGACGCGTTCGCCGCCGCCCTGCTCCACGGCATTCAGGCCGGGTGGCCGCCGCGGGAAGTGGCCGACTTCGCCAACCGCCTGGGAGCGCTGGTCGCCACCCGCCCGGGAGGCGTCCCCGCGTGGTCGCTGGACGAATTGCGGGAAATCGCTTCCCCAACTCGTACCAATTAGATATAATCAGGACTGAAACTACCCATATAAATCCCCCGGCCACCGGCCGACAAGGAGAGTCAACATGGCGAACGGTGTAAATCGAAGGAGCATCTTTCAATTGGCCGGAGCGGCCGCACTCCTGCGGACCAGCCTGGCGGGTGCGCAGCAGCCTCAAGCTCCAGCTCAACAACCCCCGGCGGCACCGCGCCGGTCCTTTAACTTTGGCGGCAACCCGGAATCGTTCCCCGTGCCCGACCGCCGTTCCACGGTGGCCATCGCTCATGGCGATGAGCGCCGCAAGAACGTTTATACCGCCCTCAAATCCATCGACAAGGACCTCCAGGCGAAGATGAAGGGCAAGAAGTACGTGGTCATCAAGCCCAACTTCGTCAACACCACCAACCAGCTCGCCGCCAGCCATGCCGACGCCATGCGCGGTATCCTCGACTACCTTTCCGAGAGCTTCAAGGGCCCCGTGGTCATCGCCGAATCCTCCGCCGGCAACACCAAGGACGGGTATGCCAATTACAAATATTCCGCGCTCAGCTCGGAGTACCGCAAACAGCAGGTCAAGCTGGTCGACCTCAACGACGAAGCCACCTTCGAGCGCGTCGCCCTCCTCGACAGCGACCTGCACATCGTGCCCTGCCGCATCG
>CAZARO010000131.1:0-9295 GCA_964487165.1 uncultured Solibacteraceae bacterium
CCCCAGGCGATCGCGCACCAGCAGGTCGGCCGCCTTGGCGAACTCCGCCATCTGTCCGTACGGCGAGGCCTTATAAAGCTCCACAAACTCCTGCGGACGCGTGGCGTCGTAGCGCAGCGTGCGCAAGGGAGGTGCGCCGGCCGCCGCGTGTACCGCCATCCAACCGATGCCGCGCGCACTCTCCGGCCCTTTGACCCGGGTGTACTCCGCCAGCCAGTCCGGCTCCGCGCCGGACGCGGCGAATTGTCCCCGATCGTCCAAAAAATACGCCTGCGCCGCCGGTGTTCCCGCGAACAGCCGTGCCTGCGCGCGCGTCATCGCCACTACCGACACTTTTCCCCCATCGCCGGCAACCTGCGCCGCGAGCGTGGTGGCCAGCAGCGCTTCGTCGGAAGCCCGCACCGGCCCATGCGCCTCGTAATCCCACCAGGAATCGGCCACGATGCCGTGCTGCGCCGGCCACGCGCCGGTGGCCAGGTTGGCAATTCCGCAGGACGAGAAAGTGCTCGACAGATGGTGGCATCCGGTGAACCAAGCCCCTTTCTCGGCCAGCCGCCGGAATCCGCCCGTGCCCAACTGCGTCCACGCGGCGTCCAAAGCGTCGGCGCGCAACTGCTCGGCGATCGCCAGCACCATTAACTTTGGTTTACTTGTGGCCGCCCGAGCCTTCCCGGCGAGGGCGCCCAGCACGCACGCTCCGAATTGCCGCCGGCCAAGATCCATAAAATGGAGTTTATCATTCGACATAAGTAATGTTATAGTAGGCGTTCTAGAGAATCCTTCTGTAGCGGGAGTTTGGGGTCCTTTTCCGTCTTCCGCGCAGTGAGGCGGGTGATGAAAGACGAAAAAAGCATACTGGGGTTAGCTACGGTTCGCCGCAATCGGGGTATCACCCTGCAACAGATTTCGGAAGCCACCAAGATTGGTGTCCGCTCGCTGGAGGCCATCGAAATCGGAGATTTCCGCAAACTCCCCGGCGGCATTTACGCCACCAGCTACATCCGCCAGTACGCGCGCGCCATCGATTATCCCGAAGACGACATCCTGGAAATTTATCGCCTCCATATGGCGGAACCTCCCGTCTCTTCCCGGCCTGCGCGCGATGAAAAAATGCACGGGTCATTCCGCCCCGCATCCACGCCGGCCAGCTAGCGGCCGCGTAATCAGGAAGACGAATTTTTCTTCGCCGCCAGCCGGGTGGCGAATTTCGCGATGTTGATAATCGCCCGCTCGTGCGTGCCCTCGCCGATTTTTTCCTTCTCGTCCCAAGCTTCCACGCGAAACTCGATGCGCCGCTCGCTCACCCCCGTCACCTCGGCGCGAAAAGTCACCGTCATACCCATGGGTGCGGCCGCCAGATGGGCCACGTTCACGTGCGTCCCCACCGTGTCGTGCCCGGCGTCGAGCAGCGGAAGCACGGTATTGCGGCAGGTTCGCTCCATGTAGCCGATCATGTGCGGCGTAGACAGCACGCGTGCCCCTTCCATTCCCAAAAAGTTGATGGCCACTTCACTCGAGACCAGCAGCTTTTCTTCTCCGGTGGTTCCAATCGGAATCTGCGCCATATATGTCGTCCCTCCGGGCACTCAGTGCCCCAGCGCCGGCTCTTTGGGGGGCGGTGGAGGCTTCTCCGGCTCCCCCGGCATCCGCGGCCGCTCCACGGTGGCCGGCGCCGGCGCGGAGCTGGTTTGCATCAGCCGGAAAGCCACCGCCGCTACCACCACAAACATCAGCAGTCCGAACGCCGCCAGAATCATGCGAATGTTGGCCGATTTGTGGATCGGCTCACCGCAGCGCGGACACCGCGAGGCCTTCGGCGGCACCGGCTCCAGGCAGCGATGGCAAACGTCCGCGCGGCTCCGCGGTTGTGGCTCGTCCATAGGCTCTGGGGACAATATAGCATTCCCAACCCCAGGTATAATCGAATAGTGCGCCTGCTCCCCTCCCTGCTTTTGATCATATGCCTCGCCGGCTGTCAGCACGGCGGAGCCAACGACACTGACGCGGTGCGTCAGGGTGTGATCGATCGCCTAGCCAAACAAAAATTCGACATATCGGCGATGGATATCAAAGTCGCGTCAGTGCAATTCAACGGCGAACAGGCCGATGCCACGGTGGCGGTGACGCTCAAAGGCAAGAGCGATTCGCCGCCCATGAGTTTCCGCTATCATCTGGAGCGCCAGGCTAAGAAGTGGGTGGTTGTCGGCCTGGCAAACGACAACGCTCACGGCGGTGCCGGCGGGGCCGGCGCGGCCGATCCCGGAATGGGCGCCAATCCGCATGGCGGGGCGATGCCTCCGGCTGCCGGCGGAGCCGCCAACCCTCACGGTGGCATGGCCCCGGCGGGCGGCGCAGGCAACATGCCGTCGCCGCACGATTTGCCGCCCGCAACGAAGAAATAAACGAATGAAGTCTGTTGCCATTCTGGGGGGCGGCCCGGCAGGCTCGTTCGCTGCCGAACAGTTGGCGTCCGCCGGTCTGGCGGTTCAGCTTTTCGACGAAAAGCTCGCCTGGGAAAAGCCATGCGGCGGCGGGCTGACTTATAAGGCCTACAATCAGTATCCCTTCCTGCTGGATAACCCCATGCCGAAACGCATGGTCAGCGAGACCGTTCTGGCCGCGCCCAACGCCGGCGAAGTCACGCTGAAACTCGACGATCCGCTGCTCATCTATTCGCGCCTGGACCTCAACCGCCTGCTGCTCGAACGCGCCGGGCACGCCGGCGCGCAGATCGAAAAGGCCCGCGTACTGGGAATTTCGCGCGGCGCTTTCGGCTGGCAGCTGCGCACCAGCGGCGGCATCGCCCAGGCCGATTTCTGCATCGTGGCCACCGGCGCCCGCAATCCTTTGCGCGAGGTCGGCACGCAATTGCGCGCCGAAGACACCATGTCCGCCCTGGGTTATTACGTCCCCGGCAGCCAGGCGCGCATCGACATTCAGTTCCTGCCGCACCTGGAGGGCTACATCTGGGTCTTCCCGCGCTGCGGGCACCTGTCGGTGGGCATCTGCGGCAAAGGAGAGGCCGCCGGTTCCCTGCGCCGCCGCCTGGAGCTCTACATGAGCCAGCACGGCATTTCCTGGAAGGACGCCACTTTCTACAGCCATTTGCTGCCCTCGCTGGACGCTTCTTCGTGGCGCGGCAATCGCGTCTCCGGCGAAGGCTGGATGGCGGTGGGCGATGCTGCCGGCCTGGTGGACCCTATCACCGGCGAAGGCCTCTACTACGCCATCCGCTCGGGCGACCTGGCGGCCCGTACCATCCTGGCCGATGACTGCGGCCCCGCCGGCCTGCCCGCCGCCTACCGCACGCTGTTGCGCCACGATTTCGCGGGCGACCTGGAATTCGGATCGCGCCTGGCCAAACGCGTCTTCCTCGGCCGCTTCCTGCTCGGCTCTGTGCCCGCCCGCATGGTGCAATTCACGCGGCGCAGCCCGCGCTTCGCCGGCATCGTTCAGGATCTCTTCTCCGGCAAGCAACCTTACCAGGGATTGAAACGCCGCCTGCTGCGCAATCTGAACGGCAGCCTCTATGATATCGGCATGAGCCTCGGTTTCAGCCGCATGGTTCCGCGTAAAGGCCCAGCATGATTCACACCCAATCCGAAGAGCTCTTTCGCCGCGCGCAGGAGATTATTCCCGGCGGCGTCAATTCTCCCGTGCGCGCCTTCCGCAGCGTGGGCGGCAAGCCGGTATTCATCGCCCGCGGCCAGGGGTCCCACATTTTCGACGTCGATGGCAACGAGTACATCGATTACGTCGGCTCCTGGGGGCCGCTGCTGCTGGGCCATCGACACCCCGCGATTCTGGCGGCGCTGGAAGGCGCGCTGGCGATCGGCACCAGCTTCGGCGCCCCCACGGCGCAGGAGATCGAACTGGCCGAGGCCATCCGCGATGCCGTGCCTTCCATCGAAATGGTGCGGCTGGTGAACTCCGGCACGGAAGCCACCATGTCGGCCATCCGGGTGGCGCGCGGATTCACCGGCCGCGACCTGATCGTGAAGTTCGAAGGCTGCTATCACGGCCACGTGGACTCGCTGCTGGTGAAAGCCGGCTCCGGCCTCGCCACTCTAGGAATTGCCGACACGCAGGGCGTGCCCAAGGCTTTCTGCGACACCACCATCGCCCTGCCATTCAACTCGCCCGAGGCCGTGGAAGCGGCCTTCCGCGCGCACGGCGACCGTATCGCCGCGGTGATCGTGGAGCCGGTGGTGGGCAACATGGGCTGCGTGCCGCCGGCGCCCGGCTATCTGCAATTTCTCCGCGATGTCACTCACCGCTACGGCGCGCTGTTGATTCTGGATGAGGTGATGACCGGTTTCCGCGTGGCTTTCGGGGGCGCGCAGCAACGCTACGGCGTCACGCCCGACCTGACCACGCTGGGGAAAGTAATCGGCGGCGGGCTCCCCGTGGGCGCATATGGCGGACGCAAGGACATCATGAGCAAAGTGGCGCCGCTAGGTCCCGTGTATCAGGCGGGAACGCTCTCCGGCAACCCGCTGGCCGTGGCCGCGGGGCTCGCCATGCTGCGCCATCTGAAGGCCCATCCCGAAATCTACGATCAGTTGGAGGCTCGCGCCGCGGTGCTGTGCGCGAAGGTTCCCGCCGGCATCACGGTAAATCGCGTGGGCGCCATGTTCACCTTCTTTTTCCATCCCGGGCCGGTGACCGATTGGGACTCCGCGAAAACCAGCGACACCGCGCGATTCGGCCGCTTCTTCCGCGCCATGCTCGACAGCGGCATTTATCTGGCGCCTTCGCAGTTCGAAGCGGCATTCCTCTCGGCCGCGCACACCGACGAGGATATCGCGAAGACGGTCGCGGCAGCGGCGGAAGCATTCAGAGAGTAATTCAGCCACCGATGAACGCCGATGAACACTGATCGAAAAGAGAAACTCTAATCGGTGTTTATCGGTACTACTAACGGCGAGAATCTTCGCAAGCCGCGACGATTCTCATGAACCGAGGGCGCTGAGACGCCGATCCCCGAGAGGATCGCGCCTCCGTGACCTCCGCCACCTCTGTGCCCTCCGGTTTTGACTTTGTTTTTCTCCGTGTCTCTGCGCCTCTGTGGTGAAAATTCTCTTAGTTGCAGCTACGAGGGGCTGCGGCGCAAGGCATAGGTATTCACAAACCGAGGGCGCTGAGACGCCGATCTCCGGGAGGATCGCGCCTCCGTGACCTCCGCCACCTCTGTGACCTCCGGTTTTGACTTTGTTTTTCTCCGTGTCTCTGCGCCTCTGTGGTGAAAATTCTTTTAGTTGCAGCTACGCACGGAGCCCGGCGCGAGAGGGTCTGCGGCGCAAGGCATAGGTTTTCACAAACCGAGGGCGCTGAGACGCCGATCCCCGAGAGGATCGCGCCTCCGTGACCTCCGCCACCTCTGTGCCCTCCGGTTTTGACTTTGTTTTTCTCCGTGTCTCTGCGCCTCTGTGGTGGAAATTCTTTTAGTTGCGGTTTGCCCCTCTGTGTTCATCGGTGCCAATAAATTTCAGCCGCGGCGGCCCATACTCTTCAGCAGGCGCTGCGCCGAGAAGCCCACGATCCCCAGAAACGCTACGCAACTGATGGCCACCACGGTGATCTGCCGGCGCGGCGAGAGCCGTCCCACTTCGGCCTCTCTGCCGACACCGAAATCCAGGCCCACGCGCAACTGTACGCGGGCCGCCAGGCGCCCATCCTGGTTGTCGAGCACCACCGCGTAGTCGCCCAGGCGCCTCACATGGTCCGCGAAATAGCCGCGCCGCCCTTCCGGCGTCACCAGGATGCTGCCCGGCAGGTCGGGGCTCATGCGCGCCAGATCGTCGTGCAGCAACAGGGCCATGCGCACTTTCCCGGAGCCGCTCAACACTTCGTAACTGGCGGAAATACGCGCCGCCCGGCGGTGCAGAGGAACGTCGATGTACTTCCAGTCACCGGCGGGAACAAGCTGTTCTTCGTTCGTCAGTTCACTCACCGCCGACGCGGCCAGTAGCACAATCGAGGCCATCCGAACGGCTACAATAAAGGCCATGACCCACAGTATGGCACAGCGGCAGCCAGGCCTATCGCCGCTGGAAATGCCCGGCTGGAAGACGGCGCTCAGTTGGATTGCCGCCTTCCTGCTGGCCTGCCTCTTTCTCCTCTCCGGCCTGTGGAAGATCACCGACGCGCCGTCCGCCGCCATGCGCATGGTGCAGGCACGCGTCCCCGAGTCCCTCAGCCTGTTTGCCGCGGTAGCCTTCGGGATCGCGGAAACTCTGGCCGGCGTGCTGATCCTGGTGCCGCGCTTTCGCCGCTGGGGCGCCATCCTCAGCGGCCTGCTGCTGACCGCTTTTCTGATCTACTTCGCCATCAACTACAACGCTCTGCGCGGTGCCGATTGCAGCTGCTTTCCGTGGGTGAAGCGTGTGGTGGGGCCGGCCTTTTTCTGGGGCGACGGCGCCATGTTGTTGCTGGCGGCGGTGGCGGGGCTGTGGTCCAAGCCGCCGGAGAGCTTGCGCAGTGCCGTCCTGGTTCTGGGCGCCGTGGTGGTGTTCGCGCTGGTTTCCTACGGGGTTGATGTGACGCGTGAGACCGGCACGCCCGCGCCGGCGGCGGTCACCGTGGACGGGCGGCCGTATTCACTCGCGTCCGGACGGGTTTTTCTCTTCTTTTTCGACCCGCAATGCACGCACTGCTTCGAGGTCTCGAAGCGCATGGCAGAGTTTCACTGGCGCGACACCAGGGTGGTCGCCATCCCCGTGGAGCAGCCGCAATATGCCGCGGAATTCCTGAAGGAGACCGGGCTGAACGCCGTGGTCACTGAGGATTTCGATGTCCTGAAGAAGGTATTCGGATACACCACGTACCCGTACGGTGTGACCCTGCACAATGGGCGCCGCACGGCATCGCTGACGAAATTCGACGACCCGGAACCGGCCGCGACACTGAAAAAGCTCGGGTTTGTTGAGTAAGAGGGAATGATACTGAAGGGTGCTGAAGGATACTGAAGTCAGAATGGCCGCGGCGAACGCGGCCATTCTGAATGAAACTTACTGCCCGCCGCCACCACCGCTGTCGCGGCGCTTCAGGGTGGGACGCTCGTCAGGATCGCTGCCGGTGTTGGTGTTGTCGTCGGTAACCGGTCCGGTGCCCGTGCCGGGCGCGCGGCGCAACTTCGGACGATTAGGATCGTCCTGCGTCACCTTGCGGCGATTGTGCAGCATGGAGAGGCGGCCCTTCACATCGTTGAATTCCGAGGTGTTCACCACATACTCGGGCTTCGGCGCCAGAATCGTCTGAATCTCTTCCTGCGATTTCTTGATGCGGTCGTCGGTCATCGGGTGGGTGGAGAAAACTTTGGCCACGCTGCCCGGCTTCTTCTTTTCCAGAGTCTCGATCTTCTCGAAGAAATCCACGAACGCAGTCGGATCGTACCCCGCCTTGTACATGTATTGCAGACCGAAATAATCGGCTTCCGATTCCATGGCGCGAGAGAACGTCAGGAAGCCCATGGGAATCGCCAGCCCCATGCCTTGCCGGATCGCATAGCCGGTCCAGCCGCCCATGAAGATCAGGGGGATGGTGGCGATCTGCATGATGTCGCCCCTGGTGGCTTGCTTGGTGCCGTGCCGGCATGCCACGTGCGCGATCTCGTGCGCCATCACGCCCGCCAGCTCAGCTTCCGAATCGGCTTTCAAAATCAAGCCCGAGTTTACGAAGAAGAACCCGCCGGGCAGCGCGAAGGCATTCACTTCCTCGGTATCCAGAACTTTGATTGTGAACGGCACCTTGGCATCGGAGTTGCGAACCAGGTTCTGCCCCAGGCGGTTGACGTACTCGGCGATGATCGGATCGTCCACCACTTTCGCCTGCCGTTCCACTTCCTGCGCCAATTGCTTGCCGAGAGCGATTTCCTTGTCGAGGGAGTAGAAATTCACGCCCGTTCCGACACCGCGATCGCCGATCGCATCGGGATCTTTCTTTTTCTTGTCGTCGCTTTCGGGCTTGCTCTTCTTGGCCTCATCCTTGGCCTTCTTGGCGGCAGCCTTTTTCTCGGCGTCGGTCTGCGGCTTGGCGTCCGCATCCTTACCGTCTTGAGCGGCGGTGCTGTCCGGTGTGGCGGCGGTTTGGCTGGCGGGAGCGGTTTGGTTCGCGGCAGCAGGAGCGGTTGGCTTGGCCGGGTCGCCCGACGTGGTTTGGTTATCCTGGGTTGATTGGGCCACGGCACTCAGCGACAGCAGACTGAATGCAGCCAGGGCGGCGACGGGAAGGTTCCAACGGTTCATCGTCCGACACTCCTCTAGATACAACTATACCCTTAATTGTGTGGTTGTGTTGAGCCTATGTATTAAACGCGTCACACAGGGTGTCGGTTTCGGAATTTTAGCCCTAGTACATCCCCAAACTGATCACTTTCCCGGCAGGGTCAACCAGTACATCCAGGCGGCGGTCGAGGTAAGAGTAAAATGTTCGACCTTTGTTCGCCTGCGTGGAGCGCACATTAACTCCGAACTCGTGACGGCAGTCCTGCCAAGTCATACTCAGGGGATAGGCGAAAAGAGTGCGCAGCAGGCCGGTCTCCCGGTCGAAGTCGAGCTCCAACTGCTTATACCGCCCGGTGGGGTCGGCAAAGGCCACAATCTGGCCGTTCACCGTCTGGTCGTCCCCGAGAGAGTCCCGTCGGCCCTGCGGCTCGCCCAGCAGCCCCTGGGCATCCAACTGCTGCCAGATGCCGATTTGCTGGTTCAGGTAATCGGCGCTGTCGCGCTCGAATTCGGGCGGATATTCACGCTTCGGCCGGCGCAGCACTGGACGGTCGGGGTCAGGCGGAGGCGGTTCGAGGCGCACTTCGGTGGCCGGCAGATTGCCGGGCGTTGCCGCTCCCGGATGCGCCACCGGCGTCAGGCCCGGGAGGGTCACTACCACGCTGTCGCGGGGGTCGGAGTTCTGCAATACCGGTGGCAGCGCCGCGCCGGCGCCCTGTTCCGCGCCCTGTTTCGCCTGGCAGGCTATTACCAGCATGGAGAGGAGACAGAACCGTTTCATGGCTTTACCTCGCCCCAATCTAACCGAGGGAGAGTTCTACTGGAAGCCTGAATTTAGGGAGTATCGCACTACTAGCGGAAGTAAAGATTCCCCCGGGTGCTGAGCCGTTTTGGAAATCCGCTCCCTCGCGGTCGCGGCTCGGTAAGAGACCGCATACTGAGCCGCGCGCGTAAGCAAGCGGTTTGATCGCGCAGCGACGTCGGGTTTAGCCAGCGATTCCTCGAATCTTGCAACTCCTTCCGTTGTCACAAACTCCTTCCGGCCGGTGTTGGTATATTGTGAACGCACC
>CAZARO010000132.1:0-9279 GCA_964487165.1 uncultured Solibacteraceae bacterium
TGCTGGACCTGGTGCACCGCACCTACGAAGCCGACGAATCGTTCCGCAGCCTGGATTTCATGGTCCATACCCGCCTGATGGTGTCGCAGATCATCCTGCAGATCATTCTGGGTACGCTGGTTCCGCTGACGCTGCTGGCCGTCAACCAGTTGTGGCGGTTCCACGCAGCGGCCCGCCGCGCCATGTATACCGTGGCCTGCAGCCTCACCCTGATCGGAATCTTCGCCATGCGCTGGAACGTGGTGATTGGCGGGCAACTGTTCTCCAAGAGCTTCCTGGGCTACACCAGTTACAAAGTCGACCTGGTGACGCGCGAGGGCCTGGTGCCGGCGATCGGGCTCATGCTGCTGCCCTTCGCGATATTCTTTGTGCTGATCAAACTCCTGCCACCATGGCCGGAACGGGAACAAGAGTTGCAACCGTGAGATCGAAGTGGGGAGAAGGGTACTGAAGGTAGAAGGGTGCTGAAGTTAGAACAAAAGCCCCAGCGGAGCGGTCTTCATTCTGACTTCATCATCCTTCTGACTTCCAAACATCGGCCCGCCTCTGTCGATGTTGGCGCTGTAAGCGCCTGAAGGAGGTTGCCATGCCGCAACCGGACTGGGAAGAACTCGAGCGCCGTGTAGCCCGCCTGGAGAAACTGGTGGGCGTGCAGGAAGCGCCCGCGCCGTCGTCTGCCTTCGCTGCCGCCCCGCCCGTGGAGACAGTGGAGCAACCTCTGGTCAATCCCACCGCGCTGCTTCCCATTCTGGGCCGCGCGCTGCTGGGGCTGGCGGGTGCTTACCTGCTGCGCGCGCTCACCGAATCGGCCGCCATCCCACCGGCATCGGGAGTGGCGGCCGGCATTCTGTACGCCATCTTCTGGCTGCTCTGGGCGGCGCGTACTCCCGCCGCCAATCCCCTGGAAACCGCGATCCACAGCCTGACCGCGGTGCTGGTTCTCTGTCCGCTCCTGTGGGAAGCCACCATCCGTTTCCACGCCATCTCCACCTGGACCGCGGCCGCGCTGCTGGTTGCGTTCGTGGTCTTCGGACTGGCCGTATCCTGGCGCAAAAACCTGCTCACCGTAGCCACCATCGTCATCCTGGCGGGCTTGGGCACCGCCGCCGGCCTCCTCATCGCCACCCACGACGTGGTGCCCTTCACTCTCGTCTTTCTGGCCATCGCCGCCGCAGTGGAAACGTCGTCCTGCCTGGAACATTGGCTGAGCGAGCGCTGGCTCGCGGCCCTGGCAGCCGACCTGGCCGTGCTGCTGGCCACCTGGCTGGTCACCCGCGAGCATGGATTGCCGGAAGGCTATGCCGCCATCCCCTACGGCTGGCTGCTGGGCGCGCAAGTGGCATTGCTCGCCATCTATCTGGCGAGCACCATCGTGCGGACGCTCCTCCGCGGCCTCACCTTCACCTGGTTCGAGACCATGCAATGCGCGGCGGCCTTCCTGATCGGTGTGGTCGGCGGCTTGCGGCTCTCCGGCGAGGCGCACACCATCGCCATCTTTGCGCTGGCCTGCGCCGCAGCCTGCTACGTAGTCTCGTTAGCGGTGCTCGACCGCGCCACCGTCCACAGCCGTAATTTCTACACCTATTCCACCTTCGGCATTCTGCTGGTACTGGCGGGCAGCCGCATTCTGTTGGCCGGAGTAGCGGCGCCGGCGGTATGGTCGGCGCTGGCCCTGGCGTGCGTCTGGGCCGGAACCTACTTCGGCCGTCTCACTTTGCAGGTGCACGGAGGCCTATACCTGCTGCTGGCACTGACCGCGTCCGGCGCGCTGAAACGGGCGGCGGATTACACGTTGGGATCGGCCCACTGGTCCAGCGCCAACCCGGGGGCGGTGTGCGCCGGACTGGCGGTAGCGGCGCTCTGCTATCTGCTGGCGGTGCGCGGCCGCGGCGCCAGCGGGTCTGCCAGTGTGCAGGTGTTCCGGCTGGCGGTAGCCGCCACTCTGGCGTGGCTGCTGGCCGGCGCTTCGGCGGGCGCGCTCACGGCCGGCTATCACGCCGTCTTCGGCACGGCTGCCGGCCATCCTTACTGTGCCACGCTGCGAACCGGCGTTCTGGCGGGTCTCTCGCTGCTTCTCGCCTGGACCGGCGCGCGTTGGAGCCGGGCCGAATTGACGCGCCTGATTTACCCCGCCATGATCCTGGGCGCCTACCGGCTGACAATGGTGGACTTCGCCCAGGACCACAAGCCGGCGCTGTTTCTATCGCTCTTGGTCTACGGCGGCGTCCTGATGGCCCTGCCGCGGCTGGCTCGTACGCGCGCCGCATCAGTCGCCGCTTAACACCGCGTTTCCCGTTGCCCCGC
The DNA here is from genome assembly GCA_964487165.1 of uncultured Solibacteraceae bacterium. GTDB lineage: Bacteria > Acidobacteriota > Terriglobia > Bryobacterales > Bryobacteraceae > PALSA-129. The sequence goes on from CAZARO010000132.1 coordinate 2,305, forward strand.
CCTGGAACACGACGCGTTCCACTCTGAAACCGCGGTTCACATTGAAACCCTCCCTTACTTCACAACTCACACAAAACAAGAATTTTATACCTTTTTGTCTTTGGCACTAAGGCTGCATTCTTAAGGGCATCGGGCAAACAACCCGAGATCCTAAAGAAAACAGAAAAAAGGACGAAAAGCGATGCGGGCCACCAGTGTGTCTATACAACGGAAAGCGAGAATGTCCAACGAAGTGCGCGACCGGATTGTGCTCGAGCACTTACCCCTGGTGAAAGCCATCGCCATTCGCGTACACGAGAATCTTCCCGTGCATGTGGACCTGGACGATCTCAATCACGCGGGCGTACTCGGGCTGTTCGATGCCGTCACCAAGTACGACGCGCTGAAAAATGTGGCCTTCCACGCTTATGCCAAACACCGCATCAAGGGCGCCATCCTGGACAGCCTGCGGCAACTCGATTGGGCTTCGCGCGACCTGCGCAAGCGGCAGAAGCAGGTGGAGGCGGTGAGCCACGCGTTGGCCACCAAACTCGGGCGCACGCCGCTGGATGGCGAAGTCGCCGAAGAGATGGGCCTCAGTCCCAGCCGCTGGCACCGCATCCAATTGGAACTGCGCACCGTCGGCACGGTTTCGTCGACGACTCACCCGGAGGCGGAATTCGACCGCCCTATGGAATTTCCGGCGACTCCGGAATTGCAGCCCGATCGTATGTGCGAGCACCGGCAACTGCAGGTCACGCTGGCCCGCGCCATGCAAAAGCTGCCCAAACGCTACCAGAAAGTGGTCTTCCTTTACTACACCAACGAGATGACCATGAAAGAGATCGGTGAAGTCATGGGAGTGAACGAAAGCCGCATTTCCCAGATCCACAAAATAGCTCTCAAGAAGATGGCCACGGTGCTGCAGTCGGAGGGTATCCACTCGGCCGAAGCGTTCTGATTTGCACCGCCGAAGCTCCTGCGCGGCACACCTGCCATCAAAGAAGATATTCACCGCCGAGACGCAGAGACACGGAGAGAAACAAAGTCAAAACCGGAAGGCACAGAGGTGGCGGAGGACACGGAGGCGCGATCCTCTGGGGGATCGGCGTTTCAGCACCTACGGTTCGCGAGAATCGTCGCGGCTTGCGAAGATTCTGGCCGTTAGTAGTACAGAGGCACGGAGAGAAACAAAGTCAAAACCGGAGGCCACAGAGGTTGCGGAGGACACGGAGGGTAAAGAACCCGGGCGTCACTGGCTTCGGTCGAAGCGTCCCGATTGGCACCGCAGAGACGTGGAGACGAATAGGGGCAGTCTTACTGCCCGGTTCCGGTCTCGGGTAGCGAGAAGAGGTACTTCGTCAGATGGTCAAGATCTTTCGGCAAGAGCTTATATGGGGGCATTATCGACCCCGGGGACAGCGCGTCGGGATTAGCGAAATGTTCTTCCACCCAACTGCGGCTGCGACGCTGGGCCAACCCATTGAGTATTGGCCCGATCTTCATCCCGTAGCCATTCACCATGTGGCATCCGCCGCACTGGTTCGCCTGGTACACCAGCGCGCCGGCGGTGGCGAAATCGGGCGCATTGCCCAAGGCGCTGGCGTTGGTGGGATTGAGTTTCAGCAGGAACGCGGCGAGCGAGTTCAACTGCGCGTCGCTGAGCTGAATCGGCGGCATGGCCGTGCCGGGACGCATCGCCGCGGGCCGTTTGAAATGCTGAATCATCCAAGCCGCATCCTTGTGGATGGAAGCCCGCGTCAGATCGGGCCCCAGCTTCGAAGAGCCGTCGCCGGTAGCGTGACAACTCTCGCAGCGCTCCTCGCGGAAATACGCGATTCCGGCCATCTCCTGCGGCGTGAGATGCAGCCAGTCGGTGGGCGCCGAGTAGTCGATTTCAGCGGCCTCCTCAGCCTTGGGAGTGGTGGCTACCGCGGTGGCCGTCAGGCCGCCCCATCCGATGGCCGCCAGCACCACGACGCCGATGGCGAAAGTCCGGCGAGTGACTTTGACCAGGTGGCCGCGATCCAGAAACGGAACCAGAATCAGCGCCAGCACGGCCAATCCGGGTAGCACCACGCTGCCCACCACTTCGAGCGGTCCGGGAAACAGCTTCAGGGTTTGGAACAGGAACAGGAAATACCACTCCGGCCGCGGAACGTAGCTCGTGTCGGTGGGGTCGGCCAACTGTTCGAGCGGCACCCGCGCCACCAGCGCCAGGGTGTACAGAATGGCGAAGGCGATGAAGATGGCCACCGTGTCCTTGAAAACCTGCGCGGGAAAGAATTGCTTGCGGGGGAGCAGGTCATCGCCCGGCTCGGGCGCTACACCATGCTTCCGCACCAGGAAAACATGCAGCGCGATGAGCAGAAGGGTGGCCGGCGGCAACAGCAGCACATGCATTCCATAGAAGCGCGCGAAAGTTACCACCCCCACCCCTCCGCCGCCGCCCAGCAACCGCGTCAGGTACGGCCCCACGATGGGAGCCTGCCCCGCGATCCTGGTGGTCACGACCGTTCCCCAGTAGGCGCGGTTGTCCCAAGGCAGAAGGTATCCGGTGAGCCCGTAGGCCAGGGTCACGAGCAGGAGCACCACCCCCACCATCCAGGTAGCCTCGCGCGGTTTCTTATACGCCCCGTAGAGGAACACCTGCACCATGTGGAGCACCACCACCACGATCATCATACTGGCGCCCCAGTGATGCAATCCGCGGATGAGGCGTCCGGCGGTCAGCTCCGTCAGGATGTAGCGCAGGCTGTTGTAAGCGTCGCCGGGCGTAGGCGCGTAGTTGAAAGCCAGCAGCGCGCCGGTAAACGCCTGCACCAGGAACAGGAATACCGCCACGCTGCCGAATACCTGCTGCCAGCCGCTGGAAGCGGGGATTTCCTCATACAGGAACTGGCGCACCGCGGTTTGCACCCCGGTACGATGGTCGAGCCATTGGTTGAAGCTGTTCCAGCGGCGCCTCACGCCTGTCTCTCCGGCAGGATCAGGCGGCCGATCAGAAGTTTCTTGCCCTCGATCCGGGTTTCGTACCGGTCGAGCGGGCGGGGCGCGGGGCCGGCGAGCACCTTACCGTCGATGGAAAAGAGAGAATTGTGGCAGGGGCAGATGAATTCGGTCTTGCGTTCGTCCCAGTGATAGGCGCATCCCAAGTGGGTGCATTGCGGGCCGAACGCCACCACGGAATTGTCGGCGTGCTTCACCACCCATGCGGTGGTCTTTTCGCTGGTGACTTTCCAGCCGTCCACACGATTGGTGCGAAACGTCATTTCCGTGGGGGAATCGGCCGTCAGGCTGGCGACGTCGCCGATTTCAGACCACTCTTCGGCTTTGCGAATTTTGGGGGGAAAGAGGAAGTAGACAGCGGCCGGCAGTCCCAGAGCTATGGCGATGGCCGCACCCAGTCCATAGATGGCGCCGACGTAGAAGCTTCTTCGCGTGACGCCTTCGGTCGCAGGCGCAGGGGTAATGATTCCGGACACGTTTCCATGTTAGACCGGGAGGCGCAGCGAAGTTGTCTTCCTGGTGTACAAAGTTTGCAAAAATTCGCATCGTCGGGAGCAAGCAGAAGCGAATGCCGCTATTTCGATTCGGGATCTTGCGGCGTGGCCGGCTCAGGACCGTAGTGCTCGTGGACCACCATGGTCTGATCGGAATACAACGTGCGGCTGCCTCCGGTATTGAACACCTGGGGCATGGCCTGAATGATGTACCCGCCCCGATTGCCTGTGACGTTGAAGACGTAGCCCCGCTTCACGCCGTTAGCCAGATCGTTGCCGATCAGGTCCGCGGCGGAGGCACTGGCCCACCCGTTCGCCGGCGGTCCCAGTTCCGCCAGCGAGGTGGCGTAGCGGTTGAATTGCGAATAATACTGCGCCTCGGCAGTGTGGATGGTCCGTATGGCCGAGATGGCAAACCGCTGCGGTAAGGGCAGAGGCTCGCCCATGGGGCGTGGCAGCAGTAAGGCGGCGAGCGTAAGAACGACTGCGAACAAGAGCAGCGATCTCGCCATCTAGACCCAGCTATTTGGACTCGGGATCCTGCGGCGTGGCCGGCTCCGGACCGTAGTGCTCGTGGACTACCATGGTCTGGTCGGAATAGAACGTGCGGCTGCCTCCGGTATTGAACACCTGAGGCATGGCCTGTATGATGTACCCGCCTTGATTGCCGGTGACTGTGAAAACGTAGCCCTGCTTCACGCCGTTAGCCAGATCGTTGCCGATCATGTCGGCCGCGGAGGCGTTGGCCGACCCGCTCGCCGGCGGTCCCAACTCGGCCAGCGAAGTGGCATAGCGGTTGAACTGCGAATAATACTGCGTCTCGGCAGTGTGGATGGTCCGTATGGCCGCGAGCGCGGCGACCTCCTGCGTGTACATGCGCGCGCGGGTCAAGCGCGGCAAAGCGATCGTGATGATGATCAGGATGATCGCAATTACGATCAGCAATTCAATGAGGGAGAAGCCCCGGCGCCTTTTGAGGTTCCACATAAGATTCACTTCTTATATTATGACGCTTCACGGATTGGTGGCGTGCAGGCAAAAGGATCGATTCTGGCCGGCTCCTCCGCCCTGGTGAGTGCGGCTTCGATCTCCTCGACCGTCGGCAGGGTCCCTTGCAGTTTGAATTCCGAGACTCCCATCGGCGTCGCAACATTTCGGAGCGCGTATTCAGCGACGATCCGGTTCTTGGCCTTGCAGAGCACAAGGCCGATACTGGGCTTGTCGCCGGGGTGCCGCAGGAGGTCGTCGGCCACCGCCAGGTAGAAGTTCATTTTGCCGGCGTATTCCGGCTTGAAGGGGCCCATTTTCAGGTCGATGACCACGAAGCAGCGGAGCTTTAGATGGTAGAAGAGGAGGTCGAGCCTGAAGTCTTCTCCGCCGACTTCGAGAGGCACCTGGCTTCCCACGAAGGCGAACCCCGCGCCCAGTTCGATCAGAAAATCGCGCAAATGCACCAGGAGGCCGCTTTCCAGTTCGCGCTCGCGGGCGTCCTGAGTGAGCGTGAGGAAGTCGAATGTATAGGGATCTTTGAGAAGCTGCTGGGCGAGGTCGGATTCGGACGCTGGGAGGGTCGATTTGAAATTGGTGATGGCGGTGCCTTGGCGGCGAAAAACGCCGCTCTCGATTTGCATCACGAGGACGTTGCGGCTCCAGCCGTTCTGGATGGTCTGGCGAACGTACCAGAGTCGCTCCGCGGGATCTTTCACTTTTTCCAGCAGGACGCAATTGTGGAACCAGGGCAATTGTGCAGCAGCTTGCTGCACAATTGAACCGTCCCGCCAGGCGTCCGCGAAGGCCCTCATATACTTCAGGTTACGAGGCGAGAGGCCTTGCATGTCAGGGAACTCGGCTCGAAGATCTGTCGCCAAGCGCTCGATGACTCCGGCCCCCCAGCCTTCCTGCCGCTGCCGCGTCAAAATCTCCGTCCCGATATGCCAATAGAGCAAAACCAGCTCGCGATTTACGGCCAGAGCAGCCCGCACGCGCGCCGTCCGAATCTGGCTCTTCAGACTTGCCAGAAGATCCCGATAGACTCTCGAATTAGAGATCAGCTCCGTCATTGCTTAACCACTGTGATATCAAGTGGCGGGAGCTCCGTCGATATCTCTTATGAAATGAAGCGGGATATGGCCGGGTGACAGGCCGCCATGGCTGGCAATTCAGATGGGCTCCATGAGCCCCGCAATGGCCGCGCTCATCTGCTTCCAGCGGGCATGCTCCGCCGCGAGTTGCTTCTTGCCTGCCGGCGTGAGGCTGTAATATTTGGCCCGCTGGCGGTTCTCGGACTGGCGCCACTCGGCCTTCACCCACCCTTGCTTTTCGAGCCGATGCAACGCGGGGTAGAGGGAACCGGTTTCGGCGTGCAGGACATCGCCCGACCCGGTACGGATGGCGTTGGCGATGCCGTAGCCGTGCTGCGGACCCCAGGCGAGCGTCCGGAGAATCAGCATGTCGAGGGTGCCCTGCAGGAGCTCGATGCGATTCTGGTAGGCTTCCCGCTTTGCCATGGCAGTAGATAGTCTACTGCAATGGCCGTAGATTGTCTACTGCAAGGGGAATCCGAATTCACCACAAGAGACACAAAGCGCAAACCGCAACCAAAAGAATATTCACCACAGAGGCGCAGAGACACGGAGAAAACAAAGTCAAACCGGAGGGCACAGAGATGGCAGAGGCCACAGAGGCGCGCGATCCTCTGGGGGATCAGCGTCTCAGTGGGATTCGGTTCGCGAGAATCGTCGCAGTTTGCGAAGATTCTCGCCGTTAGTAGTACAGAGACACGGAGAAAACAAAGTCAAAACCGGAGGGCACAGAGATGGCAGAGGCCACAGAGGCGCGATCCTCTGGGGGATCAGCGTCTCAGCGCCCTCGGTTCGCGAGCATCGTCGCGGAGGTCACAGAGGCGTAAAGACCCGCCGGTGTCGGCTTCTCAGCGGCTTCGATCCGCGAGAGTCGTCGCGGCTGGCAGCGCAGCAGTATCTGCAGTCGCCCCAAAAGCATTGTGGCGCAGACTCCAGCCAGGGCTGGAATCTGCGCCACGAAGTTGTTATCTCCGATTCTTTACGGCAGGGCCTCAGTTACCTGGCGCCGCCACCGTCAACATCAACGGGGGCGAAGTGACTCCCCCGATGCTCACGGTGAGCGGGTAACTTCCGTTGGCCAAGGTCGCCGGCAGAGTGACTCCGAGTTGGAAGAGTCCTGCATTGCCGGCTGTCAGGAACGCGAGGTTCTGGTACACCACAAGCGGCGCATTGTTAAGCGTCACCGTGACGTTGCTCGCCGTTTCGTAAGTGGGGGTGGCCGGAACCGCAACACCGAACGGGTTCGCCGGCGTTGTCGGTCCGAAGCCGGAGCCCCAGAGAATGATGGTCTCGGCGGGAGCGGCCGGAACGGTAATATCTGTCGCGAACGTGCCGGGGGCGGCCGCATCCGAGTAGTCCTCATGAGTCGCCACCGGCTGGTGGTTGCCAACCGTTCCCCCTGGAGCAACGGG
>CAZARO010000133.1:0-9189 GCA_964487165.1 uncultured Solibacteraceae bacterium
TCTGTTTCTTCGCGGCGCTGTTCGGCCTGGGTTGGCTGATGTACTTCGGCCACGGGTAGAGTTACTTCCGGCCGTACGTCACGTTGACCGTAGTCTCGCCCGAATGGCCGCCCACGGTCACCATGAGAGAACGCTCTTCGGCGCCTTCCTCCACCGCGACGATCATGCCGCCATCGACGGTGGTGGTGTCCAGATTGACCTTCATCCCTAAGTCTTTGCACTTGTCCGTGTAATAGGATTTCACGCGAGCCACGTCGTCCGTGGTAGTGAAAACGAAACTGCCGGCTTCTTTTTGGCCGTCGGCGCTTCCCCGCATGGCGAACTTCGCGCGCCCTTCCGAGCCGGGATAGACCGGGACCCACGAAGGCAGCTTTCCACCCGTGCCGCCGAACTCGATGGTGGCGTTCTTGCCGTCGGCGCCGTGGGTGTGCATGGTAAAGCCGCCATCGCGCCCGTTGTTGTCGATCGACACGGCCTGATGCACGCGATGGGCGACGTAGCCAAGGAACGCGGCCACACTGATGCCGCCGAGGACGAAGAGTCCCAGGATAACGACCAGCACCCACACGATCGGGCTGGTTTTCCGGACGACTACAACTGGCGGAGCGCCGGGAGCAACCGGGGGCTGATACGGCTGCGCATAGGGAGCGGCCATCACGGGCGGGGGCGGGGGCGGCGCCGAAGCGGCCGCGCCGGCAGCGGGCGTGCCGCATTGAGTGCAAAAGGTGCCAGTTACGTTGGCACCGCATTTCGTGCAAAAAGGCATCGGGGCTTTAACCTCCGCACTAGTGTACGACATGCGGCGGGTGGATGGGGCACGGCACGGCGCTATCCATGGAACCTGAAACTTCGAGAAGCAGGTGGGGGCAGGCTTGCAACCTGCGGGACCCAGGGTACTCCTGGTAACCCGACCGGTCCACACCATCGGTATCGCGGAAGGCCGATTGCCAATCGGCCGCAGGATGACATCCTGCCCCACTTGGGACGCCTCGTGCCAACCAGAATTCAACAACTTACAGGCTGCGGAACAACGTTTCTGGAGAGGGATCGGCCACCTAGCGCAGTTGCCAGAAGGTTTCGATGTTCAATCCGGGTTTGGCCGCGAACCTCGCGGCGGAGGCGAAGAGTATAGACCGAACGTGCGCATAGGCCTCTCCCGAGGACCATCGGCGGTCCTGGGGGGAGTATACACCAGGGCCTGGCGCTGGTGGCTTCCCTTACCGGTCGCGTGGGCTGGTATGCCCGTGGACGCCAAGGCGTCTCCCGGTTCGCGCGCGTTGAGTTTCACGCCCCGTGCGAACTCATCAGTCCATCTTGTGCATCGCCATAGATTTTTCGCCACTTTCCGATATCCGTGCTGGCGCGTTTCCGGCGGTCAGACGCCAGATCCCTCATTCTGATCCCACTGTTCTTCAGTTCCGTGAGGATCTGGGCGGCCTCATCGGGCATGGGCAGCGACCACGATTTCGCTTTCACCATGCCCAACAGGGTCCCCAAACGGACGGTCGCTTCGTTGGCGATCGTTATGATGTCCGCCGTCATATTGCCGATGTCGGTGAGGTCGTCGGCCAGATCGGCAATGTCTTTAAAGTGGAAGGGTCCCTTGGTCTGCGCGTCGAAATCCCTCATCGGGATCGACCCTACGACTGTGGCGACCTGCCGGAGCCTCGTCAGAACCGGCATCCATTGTGCTTCTCTTGTCTGCAACGACACGAGGTGTTTTTTGGCTAAGCCGAAGGCTTCCGTCGCGGCTGACACTTCCAGGGTACGGGACTCGTCTTCCAGTTTTTTTGCCTGATCGAGCAGAGCATTACCGTGAAGAGCTTTGACGGAAGCGGCGCCCGCTTCAATGGCCGCCTCGGCCCACTCCGCGGCCTCCAGTTCCGGAGCCACCGCCAATTTGAGGGCCGTCGAGGCTAATTCGGTTATGAAGTCGAGCGCCTTCTCTTCCGCTTCGGCCTGTTCCCTCAACTCCGCACCCTTCTTAGCGTCCTTGGCCGCTTTCAGGTGCGTGGCCGCGATATGGATGCTGGTCGCGGCTTCTTTAGCATCATCCAGAATGCCCTGGAAGACCAACTTAAATCCATCGATCGATTGGTATGCATTCTTCACGGACATGGCCTCGGATCTGGTCGTCCCGCTGGCCTTATCGACCCATTGCATGATGACATTGACCGGTGGGATCTTCTTTTCCAGTTTGGCCGCATGATCCAATAGTTCGTCCACCTGATCTTCCAGAGCTTGCGCCTTGCTCAGAACCTCCAGGTCCTTTTTGAGACTTTCTAGTTCCTTCGAATTGGATGAGTAGGGAAAATCGCCCGCGGGCGTAGACAGTTTGGACACCGGGCCCGTCGCCGGCGGCTTGTCTCCCGAGGGAATCAGGATTTCCTTCCCCAGTAAATCCCTAAGCATGCTGGCCTGGGATTTGACCTGCCCGTAATCCACTTTGCCGCTCTTCGCCACAAGGCTGACCTTGCCCCCCTCGAGGGAGCAAAAACCGCTGCCGGTGAGTGTTTTGGACCCTTTCAGATCCTTCAACAAGGGCGTGATCGCGCTTGGCGCGGTGCCCACCACCAGGAACGGCCTCAGGGTATGCACCTTTTTGGAGGCATCGGGCATTTGCACATCGCTAAAGATGCAAAACGGCGTGTTGTTTCCGATCTGGCCAGCGGCCGCCTTCATCGCTTTCTTGTAGGCCTCGAATGTCTGCAGGTCCTTGGCGTTGAGTTGCATGTATCGAATCCTCCTATGGATGCGGGTCTTCACCCCGCCAGTCATTTGCGTCAAAACAGGTCTTCCGGGCGCACCGCCGAGTGCCGCGGTGTTCCCACCCCCGTTTGCCTTTACCAGCCGTCGGCGACGGATGGTCCGGATACGGCCGGACCCACCGAAGCTGGCTAGGCTTCATTTACTACCTGCGGGAAAGGAAACCGGAAGTGCAGGCTTGAGGCGAGTTTTTTAGGGGCTTGCGGCGCCGCCCAGCCGGCAGATGTGAGTTTCCGTACGATTCAGCGGTCAGATCGGCTATCGCTGCGAGCTTCGTACACCATTTCTTAAATACACATGGGTATTCCGCAGACTCAACTGCACCCGCTCCCTTACGGTCGCGGCTCTGTATGCAGCCTCGTTCAGAGCCGCGACCGCCAGGGAGCGGTCCGCCGAAATACGAGACCGTATTTCTGGAACGGTGTACTTAGTGAGGCGATTGCGCCTCGGCGATCTGCCGGAGCACAAACGGATTGTTGGGGAGCTTACGGTCCCAAAGCCGCCAGAGCTCCCGGCGGGCAGTTTCCACTTCGGCAGCCTTTTCGGTGTTGCCGGTGCGCCGCAGCGTTGCCGCCAAAGACGCCTCCAACCCGGTGAGATAAGCCGCGGCGAGCAGATCGTTCTCCGCGCAGGAGTGGCACGCCGCCAGTTTGCCGCGCAACTCCTCATATACCCCGATCGCCTGGTGGGGCTCCCCCGTTTCGGCGTAGTGATCCCCGAGAGCCTTCAGGGAGACGTCAACCTCGCTTCCGGCTTCGATGGCTGCGGCGGGGTAATCGCCGGCGCCCTGCAGCAGGCGAAAGGCAGCGTCAATCCGGTCTCTGGCATCCTTCTCCCGATGCATCCAGCGCGCGGCGTAGGAGGATCCGGCCAGAAGCAGCGCTTCCGTGCGGCGCGCGGCGACATCGTGGGGAATTTCCCGAATCCTTGCCAGCGCATGGTCGTAGACCCCCAGAGCGCTCTCTGGATTGGTATGGCGTAAGACATCACCCAGATAATGTCCGCCCATGCCGATTGCGTAACGGGACTCGTAATTGTTGGGATCCGTTTGAGCGAGGCCTTCGAGAGCGGCATACGCTTCCTGAAGGCGAACCGCCGCCTCTTGCGGCCGGTTCAGATTGACGCCTCCGTCCTCTCCCAAAAGCAGCCCTTCCCGGCAGCGGGTCTGGTATAAGATCAGGCGGGTATACTTGAAGTCGCCTTCGTCGCGACGCAGTTTCTCACACAGGCCGCGAGCCTCATGAACGGCTTCGAGCGCGCCACCAAAGTCGCCCAAATAGGTCAGGGCGCCGGCCAGCATGTTGAACGCCTGGGCCCGCGGACCCGGAATCGTGGGAGTATTTTCGGAGAAGCCGATACCGAGCCGGGCATAACGGACGGCGTCTTGATATCGATGAACCCCGATGTGTACTTCCGCCAGGTCTCCATAGATATAGGTGGCCCCGTTGATTTCGTGCCACGTCAGATTCCCCAGCCGCGCCAACCGTTCGAAGCCCTCGACCGCTTTCGGAGAGTATTCCAATACCTGCTGCAGCCGGCGCTCGGCGTACGCGATCACCGCGCGGTCGTGCGCCGCATTCGCCGACTGCCACAGCGCTTCCCGGTTGGCGGGATCCGCTGCTAGAACGTTATTGGCGATCTCCTCCACCTTTTCCAGGCTGCCTTCCGCCTCGACATACTGGCCCTGTTGGTTCCATTCGGGAACGCCCTGAATGCGCGCGATATGCAGATACGCGGCGCCCAGTTCCAGCGCCAGTTTCTTGTCGCGAAGCCCCGCCCGGCCAAGGGTTTCCAGGTATTGGATCGACGTTGCGGCAAGTTTCCTGTGCAAGTCCAGGTTGGTGCCGTCATTCGGTGAGGTCAGTTGCGTTTCGAATTTGAGCACTTCCTCGGCGAGCCGGCGCAACTGGGCCACCCGTCCTTCGGCGACCGCGCGCTGCCGTTCGGCGATATAAAGCCCCGTCGCAAGACTGAAGATCACCACGGCGGCGGCGCTTACCGGCACCCAGTAGCGCCGCCCGAACTTTCGCGTCCGATACCACCAGCCGGCCGAGCGGGCCCGCACCGGCCGCGATTCGAGAAACGCCTGAAGGTCGTCGGCAAACTGCTCCACCGTGGCGTAGCGCTCGTGCGGATCCTTGCGCAACGCCTTCAACAAGATGGATTCCAGATCGCCCTTCAACTCGGGCACCCACCGGCTGGGACGGGTCGGTTCCCGGGTGGTCACTACGCGCGCCACCGCTTCGGGCGAGCGCTCATCGAATTCGTGCGCCGGCTTTCCGGTGAGCAGCTCGTACAATACGGCCCCCAATGAATAGATGTCGACTGCGGTGCTGATCCGTCCTCCCATCACCTGCTCCGGGCTGGCGTAATGGGGAGTCAGCATGCGGAGGCTGGTTAAAGTAGCGTCGGTGGCCAGGTCGAGGATCTTAGCGATGCCGAAGTCCAGCAGCTTCGGCTCGCCCTCGGCGGTCACCAGGATGTTGGCCGGTTTCAGATCGCGGTGGACAATCAGATTGCGGTGCAGGTGGCCGACGGCCGAGCAGACCTTCAGGAACAGGGCAATGATCTGGCGAACGTTGAGGGAGGCGGCGAACGCGTCGATGGGCTGGCCATCGATATACTCCATGACCAGAAACGGGTGGCCGTTGTCGAGATGGCCCGCATCCAGCATGCGCGCGATATTGGGATGGGTGAGCGAAGCCAGAATCTGGCGTTCCTGCAGAAAGCGGTCGCGCTGCGGATTGCCGGCTCCCAGGGGAAGCAGTTTGATGGCCAGGCGCTGGGTCACTTCGCCATCCACGCGCTCCGCCAGATACACCGCCCCCATGCCGCCCCGCCCAATCAGGTGGAGCAGCCGGTAGGGGCCGCAACGGCATCCTTTGCCTTCCAGTTCGGGGAGCGCGAGGCTGGCGGCCATCTCAATGTCGCGCGCCAGGAAGGTACTCGCGCCCGTATCGAAGGCCAGCAGCGCCTCGACTTCCCGACGGGTATCCTCATCCACGGCATGTTCGCTGAAGTACCGGGAACGCGCTTGGGAAGGCAGATCCACCAGTTCGTGAAACAGTCTCTGCACTTCTAACGTCATCCGGCCAGCTCCTTATGCAGCCAAGCTTGTGCCAGACGAAGCTCGCGCCGGACTACGGGAATGGAGAGCGATAACAGGGCAGCGGATTCCTCGGCGGTCATGCCGCCAAAATAGCGCATTTCAATGAGCTGCACTTTCAGCGGATCGATCCGCGCCAGCCGGTTCAGCGCTTCATCCATAGCCACCAGGGAGGTATCCGGTTGCCGCCCCAGATCCGCGATATCCGTCATGGGCACTTCTTCCCTTGTGTTTCGTTTGGCGGTTGCCCGCGCCCGTGCCAGGTCCACCAGGACCTGGCGCATCAGCCGCGATGCGATTCCGTAGAAATGCGAGCGATTTTCATAGGAAGGATGTTGGCCGTGCGCCAGGCGCAGAAACGCCTCGTGGACCAGGGCAGTAGTGTCGAGCGGACGCGCCTTACCCTCCCGGCGCAGGTGCCCCGCCGCCAGTTTCTTGAGTTCGTCATAAACCAGTGGAATCACCGTGTGCAGCGCCTGGGCGTCGCCGGCATGAACCCGTTGCAGCAGTTCGGTGATCTGCATGGCCTTTGCCATGATACAGCACGGCCAAAGGCGTGGAGAATTTGTGCGCTATGTCCCCCGGCGGCAAACCTGATCCTGCAACTGTGCGTCTCCATGCGCACCGTGGGCGTTTGTGGTAGTGCGGGGGCGGAAGAGCGCGCGAATTTCTGCCAGAAGCGGTAAGACACTCGCCGTCAGGTGGCGATCCTGGGGGGACTGATTTATTGATCTGGACGCTTCGGGGAGGGGTGTATGCCGAAGCGAAGGTTGGTTATGTTCGCGTTGAAAGTGGGAGTTTGGCGCCCATGTACTACACGCCGGCACGACTTCAGAACGACGGAAGAACCGCAGTGGGCCCGTAGCTCAGTTGGTTAGAGCACCACCTTGACACGCCAGCACTCATCCCGCGCGCACAGCGAACGTCTTATGGCCCGGGCCGGCGCGCACCGCCGCGGCGGTAGCCGACGCTCTCAGCATATAGACGCATTTGAGTGAAGGCCGCAGGGACCAATACGCTCCGGGGAGACGCTGTTTACCTCTGCCCCTCTGCGCTCTCCCCGCGTTCTTAGTTTCTTTCTCCGCGTCTCGGCGAAGCCTTTATGCCAGGTCTTCCGGCCTGATGGGTAACTGGCGAATTCGCTTGCCGGTGGCCGCGAAGATAGCGTTGCAGACGGCCGGAGCGATGCCCGGCGTACTGGCCTCCCCGATACCTCCGGGAGCCGCCTGGCTGGCCACGATATGCACTTCCACCTTCGGCATTTCGTCCATCCGGACCACATCGTACTGATGGAAATTGCCCTGCTCCACGCGGCCGTTCTTGATGGTGACACCGCCTTTGAGCGCCGACAACCCGAAGGCGATGCCGCTCGCGATCTGCTGCGTCACACCCGCGGGATTCACCACAGCTCCGCAATCCACCGCGCAGACCACGCGATGCACCTTCACTTTTCCCTTCTCCACGGAGACTTCGGCGATCTGCACGGTGTTGCTGCCGATGTTGTTGACCACCGAAACACCGCGGCCGTGACCGGCGGGAAGCGGCGTGCCCCAACCGGCCTTTTCTGCGGCCAGTTCGAGCGCCGCCAGCAGGCGCGGGTTCTTCCCCAGGAAGCGGCGGCGCACTTCCACGGGATCTTTCCCGCCGGCGTGCGCCATCTCGTCCAGGAAGGACTCGGCGAAGAAGCAATTCTGCGAATAGCCCACCGAGCGCCAGTAACTCACCGGAATTCCGGGGTTGATATCGTGGTAACCCACCGCGAAATTGGGCACGGTATAGGCGATATCGCGGACGCCTTCGGTGGACGTATTGGCGCCGGCGAATGCCGGGCAAGCGATGCTGGCGGTCCACGCCACGGGCCAGCCCTCAGCGTCCACTCCCCCCGCGAAACGGCAATAAGAGGCCGGCCGATAAGTATCGTGCTGCATGTCGTCTTCGCGCGACCAGGTGACCTTCACGGGCACGTCGAGCGATTTGGCCACTTCCACAGCCTCGCCGACGTAGTCCACGCCGCCGCGCCGGCCGAATCCGCCGCCCATGTACTCAGTATGGACCTGCACTTTCTGCGGCGGCAATCCGCTCTTCTGCGCGGCGATCTGCTGCGCGCCGCTTTGCATCTGCGTCGAGGCCCACACGTCCACGCCATCGGAACGCACCCAGGCGGTGCAGTTCAGCGGCTCCATGGGAGCGTGCGCCAGATACGGCGTCTGATAGACGGCGTCGATCTTCTTGGAAGCCGAGGCCAGCGCCGCGGCGGCGTCGCCCACGGACCGCAGCGGGGCAGCGCCCTGCGCCACGGCGTCGGCGAAGGATTTGGTGATCTCGGGCGTGCTGTACGCCGCCACCTTGCCCTCGTCGAACTTCACTACCAACTTGCGCCGGCCTTCCATAGCGGCCCAGGTGCTATCGGCGATGACGGCCACGCCGTTGGAGATTTTGACCACGCTCTTCACGCCGGGAATGGCCTTCGTTTTCGAATCGTCGAAGCTGGCGACCGTACCGCCGAACACCGGGCAGCGCTCCACCACGGCGTAGAGCATATTGGGCAAACGCACGTCGATCCCGAAGGTGATGCTGCCATCCACCTTGCCGGGGGTATCCAGACGCTTTCGCGCCTTGCCCAGGATCCGGAACTGCGCCGGATCTTTCAGCGGAACATTGCCGGGCACCGGGAGCTTGGCGGCGGCCTCGGCCAGGCTGCCGTAAGTGAGCCGCGCGTTGCTGGCGGTATTGACCACGGTGCTCTTTTCCGCGCGGCAGGCGGACCTGTCGACGCCCCACTTCTGGGCCGCGGCCGCGATCAGCATCTCGCGCGCGGAGGCGCCGGCCTGGCGCAGCGAGACATACGAACTGCGGATGCTCTGGCTGCCTACCACGCCCTGGAAACCGCCGTAAGCGCGGTCGACACCGGGGAATTCGGTGCGGATTTTGGACCAGTCGCACTCCAGTTCCTCGGCCAGCAGCATGGAGAGCGAGGTCACCGTTCCCTGTCCCATTTCCGCCTTGTGAATATAGAACGTGACCGTGTCATCGCTGCCCACCAGCACCCAGGCGTTGAGTTTGTTAGAGGTCGCCGCGGTGTCGGCAGCGAGCTTGCGGCGTTCGGGAAGGTAACAGCCGATCAGCAGCCCGCCGATGGCGGCGGCGCCGGTGCGCAGAAAGCCGCGGCGGCCGACGTGGAACGAATTGGCGAGCGCGCTCATTGGGCGCCTCCCGCGCGCTTCAGTTCGGCGGCGCGATGCACGGCGCGGCGCATGTCTTCATAAGTGCCGCAGATCGGAAGAGCGTCGTGTAGGGAAAGAGTGTAGATCTCGGTG
>CAZARO010000134.1:0-6866 GCA_964487165.1 uncultured Solibacteraceae bacterium
GGCGGCCCGCTTCGCCCTGGCTCATCGGCGCCGAAAAGTAGATGTAGAAACGAAGCAGGTTGCTGGGTAGGACATTGGCGGAGGGATACACGCGTTCCACGCGGGCCAGGCGGCGCGTGTCTTTGGCGGGACCGTCGAAGATGCGCTCGACGGGAGCGGTGCCGGGCGCGTGGAACAAGACACGATATTTGACTCCTGGCGCCAGAGGATATTGTGGCCGGAAGGTTAAGGTGCCGGCTTCCACTGAATACCCGCCCAGCAGCGGTGGAACGTCGCCCGCGCCGGCATAGACGATGAAGATCGATGGCCAGCCCTTGGCCGGCGGTGCGGCGGGAGCAGTCCATCCGCTGACTTTGAATACACCGGCGGTGAGTTCGATTTGCGCGGCCGCGCCGTGCAACAGCGCGGCCGCAATGAGGAGGAGAGACAGGTTACGGCAGTGCAATGGTCTGAAGGGTCAGCGGACCCACCGGCTTGCCGGGATTGAAGGCTGGTCCAGGGCCAGGCTGGCCAATCAAAACCACGGCACTCGCGGTGTCGAACGCGGCCAGCTGCTGCACGTTCTTGAGTTCCAGCTTGTCGTACGGGACGCCCGCCGGTCCGTCCACTTTGGTCGGCGAATCGATAGCGGCGTACGATTCCAGCGCGTCGGCTCGCAGCTTCACCAGTCCGCGAGAACTGTTTGCGATCAGGATGTAATCGTGGCCATCCCTCCTGTAAGGCACCATGTCGAGGGGCTGATTCCCGGCGCCCAGATCCGCGATCGTGACGCCCTTCACCTTCTCGCCAGGCTTGAGCGCGCTGGCGGGAATCTTCACCAGGGGCGTGCAGGTGTACGCCGCCAGTATGAACGACTGTCCGCCGATCGTGTAGGGCACAAACGTGCGCACCGGCGACTGCGTTTCGTAGCGTCCATGCGAGGAGTGCCAGATCTGCAGCGTCGCGCCCTCTTCGGCGGCCTTAAACGGCACCGGAATGGAGCGCAGCGCGGACGACCATTCTTCGTTCGACAGGCCCGCCACGAGTAGATTCCCGTTCACGTATGACATGTCCGTGATAGTCATCATCCGCGGATCCTGCCGCGCGCCCGGGTTAGCTGCCGGCGCGTCCGCCAGATTTACGGATGCGTGTTTGATGTTGTCGAGCGGCACATTGCTGACCTGGCCGGCGGCGTTCACTTTGACGATGAGTGGGGCCGCGTCCGGACCGCGCCCGCGGGTCACCGACAGATACACGTTCTTGGAAATCGGATTGACCTTGACGTCGTTGATGGCGATATCGTCGGGCGTCACACCAGCCATCGCGGCGATCTTGGTATCGATGCCCTCGATGTTGACTTTCGCTCCGCTGCGGGCTTCCTGCCGGTCGGCAGTGTCAATCTCGGCGACCGTGCCACCGACGGAGTCGCCCACAAAAAGGACGCCCTCGGGGCCAAAAGCGAGCGCTCCCGCCGATTTCAGTTGCACCTTCCCGGCGGTAAGGCTGGCGGTCAGATCAACAGGAGTGTTGGTATCGGCCACGGCAAACGCCAGGGCCAGTAATGCGAGCAGGAAAGCTCCGCACACGATGCGACGGTTCATCGGTTTTCCCTCCTTGGTTTGGGGATAAGTTTATCACACGCGATCAGCCGGCACTGGCGTGGGCGGAAATCAATTCCCGGAAGGTCTCTCCAGGCGGTCGACAATGAGAAATTGGACCGGCGCTCGCGTCGGCTCCAGCTTGAGCCCAAGCTGTGCCTGCAGAGCCGAAACAATCGGCGGACCGAGGGCCGGATCGCGCTCCCACACGAGGTCGAAATCGTACGTCCCCGGAAGCTCGGTGCGATCCACCACCACGCGGTCGCCAATGCCCGACACTCTACTAAGGGCCCAGGCGAAGTCCGCCATGGATTCGTCCTTGAAACTGAGATGGCCGCTGGCCGACTCCGTCCCGCCGGCGTGGGAAGGGATCCGCGGCGTCGGGTTGTCGCTTTCGGGTGTTTCGCTGCGGTGGAGTTTGGGTCCGCCTTTCGCAACGGTGAGGGAATATACGGGCACGTCCCGGGTTTCCCAATGGAACGCCATCTGGAAACGCTCCACCAGCAGCGCCTGAAGCATGCGTAGCATCTCGCCAGCCTCCACCGGATGTTCGGCCTTCGCCACGATGTCGTATCTCCAGCCGAAGCGCTCGTCGGGGCCCGATACCTGGCGCACCGTGAGGTTGAAGGCGATCAGGATAAGTGGGCCGAGCGGCATGCCGATCGCCGTGAACCGGTCGCCGCTCTTGGAGAACTCCACGGTGCCGCGGACTCTCGTCAGATTGGGTTTTAAGGACGCTACTTCGAACGTGGGCGAAGGCGTTGAGTCTTGGCCGTGCGCCCCAACAGTCAGTAATACCATCAGGCTCGCGCTGGCAGCGATTTGTGCCATCCCTTTTCGTCCCATGCGGTGAAGACGACGGCGCCCGTCGTTCCGTGGAGAGAATCGCGGCGGCAGAGTGACGCTCCGTCCAGTTCGAAATCGGCCGAGCCGTGCGCCGGATGAGACAATGTTAGCTCGCATGGAATGCCCTGTTTGTCGCCTTATCAATCCGCCTGACACTCTGCTATGCGACTGCGGATACGACTTCAAGAAAGGGGCCGGCGGCAAGCGGACTCCGTTTCGCAAGCGGCATGCGGGCGCTCTCCTCGTCGCAGGCCTCCTCGCCAGCTTGTTACTGCTGTTGCGGTTGTGTGCACAGTTATTCGCGCCGTCGTACAATGTCCCATAAGGGTGCCCATGAAGTTGCTGATCGCTTTGTTCGCATGTCTGGCGGCCAGTTCGTCTGCCGCCGACAATTATTCCTTCGTGGTCCTCAACCACTCCACTTTTTATAGCCTGGTGCGCGTTTCCCCCGAGGGCAAATACCTCTCGACCATCGCCGGCGGGTTTGCGGGAGAAGGCATGGCGAAGGATGCCGAAGGAAACTATATGGTCACCACCATATACGGCCTGATCCGTGTAAGTCGCTCGGGCGCCATTAGCCCGGTGGCCACCGCGCCCGCAGGCTCGCACTGGATGAAGATCGTACAAGGTCCCGGCGGCGCGAGCATTGTGACGGACAATATACAGCATGCTTTGTGGAGCATTTCGCGGGACGGTCAATCCATCGTCAAGATCGCTACTTATCCCGTCTTAAATTACAACGAACGGGAAGATACCAGTCTCGCGATAGACAGCCAGGGGAATTACATGCTCCTCGAGGACAATCATCCTGAGGCGAGGTTGTTCAGAATTACCCCAGAGGGCGCTGTCACGCAAATTCCTCTGAGCCGGTCTCTGCGAGCTTCTTATGCCCTGGTTGCCGATGGACCGGGAAGTTACCTGGCGCAGGAAGGCAGGGGCGATGCCATCATTCGCATCGCTGCCGCGGGCGAAGTCACCGAATTGGCCAAGTTCGTTCCCGGACATAGCAACCTGACCGGCATCGCCCGCGATCCCGCGACCGGCGAAATCCTGGCAACATGTACTCGCGAACATGCCATCTTGCGAATCAGCCCCGATGGACGGACCGCCGGCACTCTCACCAACTCCGCCACATACATCAAGGACCCGTTGGCCATCCTGGTGGAAGTCGGACAGTAGCTGGCGGATGTCCCTGCACCGCAGCAGTTGGATGACCCTGCGCTCCTTCTGTCTTCTGACTCCTGACTTCCGTCTTCCGAATCCTGAAAGGATTTCAAGGGCGAAGCCCTTGGTCAGTTTAGGCCCCGATGGACGGACCGCCGGCACTCTCACCAACTCCGCCACATACATCAGGGACCCGTTGGCCATCCTGGTGGAAGTCGGACAGTAGCTGGCGGATGTCCCTGCACCGCAGCAGTTGGATGACCCTGCGCTCCTTCTGTCTTCTGACTCCTGACTTCTGTCTTCCAAATCCTGAAAGGATTTCAAGGGCGAAGCCCTTGGTCAGTTCAGGCAGCGTAGGCCGTTACTTCGCGGACAATTTCGTAGTTCTCGCCGCCCTGAGCGCCCTCTATCCAACGAATCTCGAACTGCCTGACATCCCGGAGCAGCATCGCGTTCAGGCCATCGTAATCGAGGTGAAAACAGGCCGCCCGGCCGCCAGCGTTTCCAGGAAAGCCTGGTGGCCCGCCGCATAGACGGCCTCGCAAAACTCGGGACGGCCGAATTCATAGCGGACAGGCGTGCTCTAAATTGTACACCTTGCCCTGTATCGCAGATTCAGCATCCCCGGCCAACCGCCGGTGCGTATAAACGTCTAAGAAGAAGCCATGACCAACCTCTTGCTGGACCTCCGCTACGCCTTGCGGAACCTGCGGAACGCTCGCGGATTCGCCTTCGTGGCGGCTGCCACGCTAGCCATCGGAATCGGTGCCAACACCGCTATTTTCAGCATCATCGATACCATCCTGCTGCGCCCGCTGCCGTATACCAACCCCGGCCAACTGGTGCGCCTGAACGAGACCGAATCGGCGCCCGGGCGGTATCCCTTCGCCGGGCCCGACTTTGTCGACTGGAAAACGCAAAACCGCACCTTCCAGGACATGACCCTGTTCAGTTGGCCCGCCGACATGAACCTCAACGCAGGTGGGCAGCCGGAACGCATCACGGCGCTGCCTACGGCGGCCAACTTCTTTACGCTGCTGGGCGTTCAGCCGATGTTGGGCCGAACCTGGGCCGCCGGGGAAGATCAGCCCGGCAAGAACGACCTGGTAATTCTCAGCTACGCGCTGTGGAACAGCCTCTATGCCGGCGACCGTCAAATTGTGGGCCGTTCCGTGGAGCTGAATTCGAAGAAGTACACCATTGTGGGCGTGATGCCTGAGAGTTTCCGATTCCCGTGGAAGTCGCAAGCGTGGATTCCCCAGGAGATGGATGAGAAAGGTCTGCAGCCGCGCGGCAACCATTGGGCCAACGTCATCGGCAGAATGAAACCCGGCGTTACCATCAAAGCCGCCCACGCCGATTTGAAGGTGATCGCTTCGCGGCTCGAGAAGCAGTACCCCGATTCGAACACTAAGATCGGCGCGGCGGTCACGTCCCTACGTGACGACATGGTGGGCAACTCCCGCGACTCGCTGTTCATGATGCTGGGAGCCGTAGGATTGGTGCTGCTGATCGCGTGCGCGAACGTGGCCAACCTGCTGCTTTCGCGAGCCATGGCGCGGCAAAGGGAAGTGGCCATCCGCAGCGCGTTGGGGGCGTCCAGACTGCGTCTGCTGGGCCAATTGCTCACCGAAAGCCTGCTGCTGTCGCTCGCGGGCGGAACGCTCGGCCTGATGCTGGCATGGGCCATAGTCCAACTCTTTTCCAACGCCAAAAGCTACAGCCTCCCGCAATTCAACGCCGTCGAAGTGAACCCCGCGGTGCTGGCTTTCACCTTCGCGCTGGCCATTGTGACCGGGGTCTTCCCGGCGCTCCAAATGTCGCGGCCCGACCTCCACGAAGAGCTCAAAGGCGGCGCCGGAGCGTCGATCAGCCACGGGCGCCGGCGCCGCTTCACCAGCAACGTGCTCGTGGTGGCGGAGATCGCGCTGTCTCTGGTGCTGCTGGTCTCCGCCGGCCTGCTGCTGAAGGATTTCGCCCGCATGCGCAGCCTGAACATCGGGGTCCGGCGTGAGGGCCTGTGGACCGCGGCGGTCCGGCTGCCAGGTGCCAACTATAAGACTGACCGCCAGCAGTACGATTTCGCCGAGGCGCTGCTCGAAAAGGCGCGGCGCATCGGCGGGGCGGATGCAGTGGCGCTGACCGACCATCTGCCGCTCGAAGGAGGCAGCAACTATTACATCAAGCAGCGCGGGCAAACCGCCGAAATGAGCAATCAACTGGTGGAAATGCACGCTGTCTCGATGGATTATTTCCGCGCCATGGGCGTGCCCCTGCTCCAGGGCCGGGTGTTCACGGCGCAGGATATCCAAACGGCGCTCGACTACGATTCCAAGCTCGATCCCATTTGGGATAGCGGAGCGAGGCCGGCTGCGGACCTGACCGACGGTGTGATCTACCCGTGCGTGATCAACGAAAGCATGGCCCGGTTCTTCTGGCCCCATGAAAGCCCGCTGGGAAAGATGTTCTCCCACGGCGGTGACCACGGCCCTTGGAAACAGGTGGTGGGCGTGGTGGGCGACGTCGCCGAATGGAGCCTCACGGAGAAGATCGGACCGGAAGCCTACGACCCCTTCACCGGAAGATCGCGCCAGTTCCTGGTGGTGCACACCTCGCTGCCGGCATTCATGGTGACGGCGCAAGCGCGGCGCGCGCTGGCACAGGTGGATGCCGGCCTGCCGCTTTATAGCGTCCGCTCGATGGACGAAGTGGTGGCCGCCCAGGCGCAGGGGCAGCAGTTCCTGAGCGCGCTGGTAGGCTCTTTCGCGGGCTTGGCGGCGCTATTAGCCGCTATTGGGATCTACGGCGTGCTGTCCTACCTGGTAACCCAGCGCACGCGCGAAATCGGCATCCGGATGTCCCTGGGTGCCAGCCGTTTCCGCGTACTCGGCGAATTGCTGCGCGAAGGCATGACTTTGGCCGTGCTGGGATTGGCCCTCGGGGCCGCTGGCGCCGCCGCTGCCGGCCGTGTCCTCGCGAGCCTGCTCCACGAAGTAAAGCCCGGCGACCCGATGATCTTCGCCGCCACGGCGCTCCTGCTGGCGGCGGTGGCGCTCATCGCCTGCTACCTGCCGGCGCGCCGCGCGGCGCGGTTGGATCCTATGAAAGCGCTCCGCTACGAATGAGCCGCGGTCTTACGCGTTGTGTGCGGCCCGCTGTTGAGTCATCGCCGCCATCCGTTCCTGCATCTGTCTGGTGAGGTGCGGCACAATTCCGATCATTCGCTCCACCAGCATCAACTGCCCGCGGTGGTGCATCTCGTGTTCCTTGGCGGAGAGC
>CAZARO010000134.1:6876-9179 GCA_964487165.1 uncultured Solibacteraceae bacterium
GGCTTCCGGGCTCTACGCTCCCTTCGCACCGGCGGCGTGTTGTTGCAGCATGGCGGCTTGCCGCTCCTCCATCGCCCGGGTCAGGTGCGGCACGATTCCCAGCATACGCTCTATCACCATCAACTGCGCGCGGTGGTGCATCTCGTGCTCCTTGGTGGAGAGCAGCATCTCGAAGCGCGTCTTGGAAGGCATGTTGGCCGCCGCCGGAAAACTCACGGTTTCCGCCAGAACTTCGTCCGGGAGAGCTTCTATAAACGTGGCGAATTCCTCGCCGTTGTCGTGCAGCCCCTTCAAAATGTCGCTCTTGGTAACCAGTTTGGCTTCCGCCTGCGCCGCCTGCGCCATCACCTCGCCAAACAACTCGAACTTCATTTCCGTCATACGCTCCCCGTGTACGCGCAGCGGCCATTTGGTGGTTACCGCGATGTGGCGCAGCGTCTCCGCCACGGTACGAGTACCTTCCACAGGACGAAAGTCGTACTTATCCTCCGGAATATCCTCGGCGACCTGAATGGTGTTCTTGCGAACCGTACGAAATGACTGGCTCAGATTCTTAGCGTCATATCCATGCATGATGATCTTTCTCCTATTAGAATGGCGATTTCGCCCCATCTAGATTATACGGGTTCAAATCGCTTCGTTTGACGACAGAAGTGTTGCATTCTGTAAACAATGAGGGTCATCATCGACGCCTCCCCGCTGCTCGTTCGCAGCGCCGGCGTGAAGAATTATCTCTATCACTGGATTGAGGCACTCCGGCGGAGCGCTCCCCAGGGGTCCATCGCCACCTGGCCGGCAATCGCGAGCGGCGTCGAACTCTATCACGAGGGGTCCATGGCCGGATCCTGGTCCACCTATAAAGACCTCGCCCTCCTCGCGCTATCCAATCATACCGGCCTGCCGCTGCTCCACCCCGCGGCAGGCAAAGCCGATATCTTCCACGTCAGCAGCCTGGTGCGCAACCCTCCCCGCCGGCCGCTACTTACCGCCACGCTGCACGATTTGACCGCCTGGATCATGCCGGAACTGCATCTCGCCGCCAACCGGCGCGCCGATACTCACCTGGCCGACAACTTGCGCCGTGCGCACCGCATCATCGCCGTCTCCGAAGCCACCCGGCAGGACGGTATCCGCCTCTTACACATTCCACCCGAGAAAATCGTGACCATTCACTCCGGCGTGGCCAGCGCATTCTTCCACGTCTCCGCCGGCGCCGCCGCGGAGGTGCGCACCCGTTACCGCCTCAAACAGCCCTTTATCCTTTCCGTCGGCACCATAGAGCCGCGCAAGAATCTCAGCCTGCTGGTAAGCGCCTACCACGCTCTGCCGGCGCATATGCAGGACGAATTCCAGCTGGTTCTGGCCGGACCCATGGGGTGGGCCGATCCGGCAACCGCCGATCTTGTACGCGGCGTCCGTTATCTGGGCTACGTGCCGGAGCGGGATATCGCCGCGCTCACTGCCGCCGCTACCGTTTTCGCCTATCCCTCGCTCTACGAGGGTTTCGGATTCCCCGTGGCCCAGGCCATGGCTGCCGGCGTCCCGGTGGTCACTTCGAACGTCTCGGCGTTGCCGGAAATCGCCGGCGACGCGGCCCTGCTGGTAGATCCACGCAGCGAGTCCGAGCTGTCCGACGCTCTCCGGCGCGTACTGCTCTATCCCGATATTCGCACGCGCATGTCCGCTCGCGGACGCGAACGCGCCGAACTCTTCCGCTGGGATACCTGCGCCGCAAAATCCTGGCAGTTTTTCCGCGAAATATCCGGTAAGTAGTTCAACATGTACCCCGAGACTTGGTCGAAGACTTCAAACCGCCGCCTGTGCCAACGCCATTCTGACTCCCGGGAAGTTGCAACATTCCGGCTGATCGGCCGCTCCCTCGCGGTCGCGGCTCGGTAGGTTCTGGCAAACAGAGGTGCCATTCCCAGCCGCGCGCTAGCAAGCGGTTCAGGGCCGCTTCTCTCTTCCAATTACCCAAAGACAGGGTACCGATGGTACCCCGGTAGAACCCGTATCCCAACGGAGGTCTTGCTCCCGACCATGCATTAGCGATTAAACTCAATGAGGATAACGCCGCGGCGAACGTTACGCTGGCGGCCTAAGATGGACGAGGAGTCGGATGACTACAAGCAACGATCAACGCACCCTCGCGCTACGGATGACTGAGAGTAGAATTCCAGTTCCCGAAGCGCTTCATTATGCCATGAGCCTGGCGGATGCTTTGCGAAAACTGCATGACGCCGGTAAAGCCCATGGAGCGATCACCCCTTCCTGCATTGAGCTCACTGCCACCGGTTTGGATT